>JAFYDO010000225.1 GCA_017544745.1 Treponema sp.
ATAGACTACAATGTAAGCGAAAGTGCCATAAAAAAAGACCTTGCCCATATTTACAATGTTCTTGGAATTACAGGCAAGGCAGATTTAAAAGCCTTGTTTATAGGTTATGAGTGGTGATATAATAAAATCGGTATGGAAGTTATCAAGCTTAGGCACGTAAAGAATTACCGCGATTTGGGGGGAATTAAGACAGCGGACGGACGGAATACACGCCCACGCATGCTTATTCGCGGAACTACTCTTTTTGATCTGAGCCCTCTTTCAATTTCCATGCTCAAGGAGCAGTACAATCTTAAAACAATAATTGATCTGCGCACCCAGAAAGAAAAGCTTGAAAAGCCCGATGTAGAAATTGACGGTGTAGAAATACTTCACATGCCCATTATTGACGAAGCTGTTGCAGGAATAAGTCATGAAAAAAAAGTACGCAGCATGAAATCGCTTGTGATGATGCCGCCCATGGAAGAGCTTTATGTTAACATGGTAAAGAACCAGAGCCTTGATAATGTTGTACGGGTGCTCAAGTTCATTCTTACAATGCCGGCGCAGAAATACGCTCTTGCCTTTCACTGTACTGCGGGTAAGGACAGAACAGGAATAATTGCGGCTCTTCTGCTTGCATTCCTTGGAGTAGACAGAGAAACAATTATGAAGGACTATCTGCTTACAAATAAGAATGTGCGCCTAAAATCAAATCTGGCATATCTGGGGCTGCTGCTTGCAAAGCATAATCACAAGCTTGCCAGTAAGATTAAGCATTATTTTATGGCAGAGCCTGGCTTTATAAATGCATCGCTTAGCCAGCTTGAAAAAGACTACGGTTCGCTGGACAGCTTTTTTACCCAAAAGCTGGGCTTTACAGAAAAAGAAACGCAGGATATAAAAAATAAGTTTTTGATATAAAGGAGAAACAGAATGGCAGTAATTACACCAAAGCGCAAGGATTACATTTCTTGGGATGAATATTTTATGGCAGTGGCAAAGCTTGCAGGGTTCCGCTCTAAGGATCCTAATTCGCAGGTAGGTGCCTGTATTGTAAGTTCGGATAACAAGATTCTTTCTATGGGGTATAACGGTTTTCCACGCGGCTGTTCAGATGATGAATTTCCATGGGCAAGAGAAGGCGACACCCTGGATACAAAATATGCCTACGTAACCCACAGCGAACTCAATGCAATCTTAAACTATCGCGGCGGTTCACTCGAAGGCTGCAAGATTTATGTAACGCTTTTTCCATGCAACGAATGTGCAAAGGCAATTATTCAGTCGGGAATAAAAACAGTTGTTTATGCAGATAATAAATATGACGGAACTCCGTCGGTAGAGGCTTCTAAGCGTCTGATGAATGCTGCTGGGGTTCGCTACTATCAGTATGAGCCGACTGGCCGCAAGCTTGAGATAAACGTTTAAGCTTTAAGTAAGTGTCTGCTAACTCAGACCTTGCTTCGTGAATCTGTCGGATAAGGTCTGCATTTTCTTCCAGAGCCTGTGACTCTTCGAGAATCTGCTGGCCTGCACCTTCGGCGGTAAACTTTTTTTCATTGATTAAATATTTAAGACGGAAAATTATTTCTACTTCGCGCTGGGTGTAGGTTCTGCGACCTCCCATATCTTTTTGCGGAGAAAAGCCCGGGACAACTTCTTCCCAGTAGCGCAAAACATGAGCCTTAATTCCTGTAAGTTCTTCTACTTCGCCAATTGAATAGGTCATACTATAATAATCATATACTTTTAATATAAAACAGTCTATAATG
>JAFYDO010000226.1 GCA_017544745.1 Treponema sp.
GACCTGTTCCGTGCACATCCTGATTGGGCTATACAGATAAAAGGACGCGTTCCCGGTATGGCACGTTGCCAGTATGTTCTGGATATTACACGAAAAGAAGTTCGTGAACACATAATGAATAAAATAGAAACAATCCTGCATTCGGCTAATATTGAATATGTAAAATGGGATATGAACCGCCAGATTTGTGATGTTGGAAGTGTAGACCTGCCAGCAGATCAAACCGGAGAGTTTTTTCACCGCTATGTACTTGCAATTTACAGTATGCAGGAACAGCTTATCACAGACTTTCCTAATCTGCTTCTTGAAAACTGTTCGGGTGGTGGTGCACGCTTTGATCCTGGAATGTTCTATTACAGCCCGCAGATCTGGTGCAGCGACGACACAGATGCAATTGAACGCCTTGCTATTCAGGAAGGTACAGCACTTGTATATCCACTCAGCACAATGGGTGCACATGTAAGCGTTTGTCCAAACCATGCCTGTGGACGAACAACACCATTCAAAACACGCGGCTATGTTGCCTTAAGCGGAACCTTTGGATACGAGCTTGATATTACAAAGCTGCCGCCGGAAGAACGTGCAATGATTCCAACCCAGGTTGCATTGTATAAAAAGTTTAGCCCGCTCGTACGACAGGGCGATTATTACAGAATTGCAAGCGCTTCGGAAAATCATGAATACGATTGCTGGATGAGTATGACACCTGATAAAAAACAGGCACTCGTTACTTTTGTACAGCTTTACAATCACCCTAACTATAAAACACGTATGATTAAGATTCCATCTCTCGACGCTAACACACTTTATACAATTACCTGGCCGGATGAAGATCAGGAAAAGTTCCCGCCAATGCAGCTGGCAGGCGCTACAATTATGAATGCAGGCATTCCTGTTCGCCGTGATTGGGGGGACTACCAGGCACAGTTGATTTTTATTGAAGCACTTCCTTAATCATCTTATAGGAAAAACCAGCCTTCATCATAGCCGCAATCAATTTCTCGCCTTCTTTGCCCTGCTTTGCAAACTTCTCGTAAGCTTTGGCGCAAATCTGTGTCTCGTCGTTTTCTTCAAAAAACTCATCAAGAGCGGCGGCGGCAACTTCGCGGCCAATTCCACGGGCCCCTAATTCTGCTGCAAGTTTTGTTCGTCCTTCAAAATGATTAATGCGTCTGTCATGAAGCCACGCACGCGCATAACGTGCATCGCTTAAATAGTTATGGCCTTCTAGATAAGTCAAAGCAGCATCAATATATTTTTTATCGTATTTTTTATTTACAAGTTTTTGGGTAAGACCAAAACGGCTCTGTTCGGCACGGGCAAGATATCCAACTGCTTTAAGTTCTACAACACAAATCAAACCCGCATCTAATAATTCATCAGTCTGTTGTTCGTTAAATTCTGCACCAGGCTCAATCAAATCAAAATCAATAGTTGGAAGATAATCTTTACGAATAAAAAAAGCAGGTCCTTCTGTCGGCTCCACCCGAAACATTCCCTCATAAGAAGTTTCTGCAATTGATTTTATTGTCATATTCCCCCCGTCATCCCGAACTTGATTCGGGATCTCAAAATAAAAAAAGCCCGGCCACAAGACCGAGCTTTGTAGATCGCCACAAATAGACTAACGCTTTGAGAACTGGAAGCGGCGACGAGCACCCTTCTGTCCGTACTTCTTACGCTCAACCATACGAGAGTCGCGTGTAAGGTATCCGTTAGCTTTAAGAGCTGTACGAGCATCTGGATCAATCTGAACCAAAGCACGTGAAATACCATGCAAGCAAGCAGCAGCCTGACCGTTCATACCGCCACCGCAAACATTGATAAGAATGTCATATTTGTTACCCATTGATGTAACAAGGAGAGGCTGATTTACAAGCTGAAGCTGTTCAGCAGAATCAAAATAATCCTTTGCATCCTTTCCGTTTACAACAATTTTTCCAGAGCCGTCGCGAACAAAAACGCGGGCAACAGCTGTCTTTCTTCTACCTGTACCAATAGCAATATTCTTTACCATCGTCTAACTCCCGTAATTAAAGTTCAACCGGCTGCGGATTCTGTGCAGCGTGAGGGTGTTCTGCCCCTGCATAAATCTTAACGCAATCCATCATCTTGCGACCAAGACGACCACCAGGAAGCATTCCTTCTACAGCAAACTTCATTGGGTCTGTAGGATGCTTTTCAGCAAGCTTTTCATAAGTGTGAGCACGAAGACCACCAATAAAACCAGTGTGATGATAATAAATCTTCTTCTGTTCCTTACCACCAGTAAGAGCTGCTTTTTCTGCATTGATGATAACTACGAAATCGCCCATGAGCTGATTCTTTGTATAAGTAGCCTTGTTCTTTCCGCGGGCAATAGCTGCAGCCTTAGCAGCAACACGTCCCATTGGTTTTCCAGCCGCATCAATAATATACCATTTGCGAACCTGGTCATTTTCATTTACGAAAATAGTTTTCATAATAATCCCTTGAATTAAAAAATTTCTTGTAACGCCGGATTTTTGCATCGTATCCATTGTTACTAAATGCTCCCGGATGAGCAGTCCAGGAGCATTATTAACGGGTATAATATAATATGATTTTTTTAAAGTTTAGTCAATTAGTCCTTAGCTCTTTCAAGGAAGGAACCGTCGCGTGTATCAATTACGATTTTGTCATCTGTGTTGATGAACAATGGAACACGAACTTCGATTCCTGTATCAAGTGTAGCAGGCTTCATAGACTTACCTGATGTATCACCCTTAACACCTGGTTCACAGTAAGTAACTTGGCGAGTAACACGTACAGGAAGA
>JAFYDO010000227.1 GCA_017544745.1 Treponema sp.
GCAAGTACAATTGTGGCTTTTACAACCTGGCCGCGTACCGGGTCTGGAGCTGCAGTTACAGCACATTCTACAACAGCCGGGTGCTGCATAAGAACAGATTCTACTTCAAAGGTTCCAATGCGGTAGCCGGAACATTTAATTACGTCGTCATTACGTCCTGTAAACCAGAAGTAGCCGTCTTCGTCACGCCAGGCGTTGTCACTTGTGTGATAGTAGCCGTCATGCATTACAGACTTGGTTTTTACAGGGTCTCCAAAGTATTCCATAAAAAGACCAGGGAAGTTTCCGTTTTTCATGTCTACGACAATTTCACCAACTTCTCCGTCCTCTACTTCGTTGCCTTCTTCGTCAATCAAAGTTACGTTGTAGTATGGAGCTGGTTTTCCAAGACTGCCAGGTTTAATGCGTTCATTTCCGTAGTTAAAAAGGCTAAGAGTTGTTTCGGTCTGGCCAAAGCCTTCGCGAATCTCTTTTCCTGTTATCTGTTTCCACTTATTGAATACTTCTTCGCTAAGAGGTTCACCGGCTGTAGACCAATGTAGACAACTTGAGAAATCATATTTAGTCAAATCTTCCTGAATCAAGAAGCGGTAGATTGTCGGTGGCGCACAGAAAGAAGTTATATGATGCTTTTCTATCTGTTTGATAAGGTCAATAGGCTTAAATTTATCGTGGTAGTCATAAATGAAAACACTGCATTCTGCTATCCACTGACCATAAAGCTTGCCCCACACTGCTTTTCCCCAGCCTGTATCGGCAACTGTAAGGTGTAATCCACCCTTTTGAACCTGCTGCCAGTAGCTTGCGGTAACTATGTGGCCAAGCGGATAAAGATAATTATGAGAAACAAGCTTTGGATGACTTGTAGTACCGGATGTAAAGTATGCCAAGAGAATATCATCATTTTTGCTTATTTCTTCGCGTTTAAGTGCATGGAAAGCGTCGAGATCTGCCTGCGATACGTTTTTGCAGCCTTCTGTAAAGTCCAGCCAGGTTGGGTGCTTTGCTTTAAATTCATCACTCATGCCCTGGTCAATTCCAAATGGAGCAACTGCAACAAGAGTTTTAAGAGATTCGCATTCCTTCTGAGCGTCTTCGATATAGCTGAATAGCTCGCGGCTGTCTACTGCAACAACTGCTTTGATATAAGCGGCATTACAACGGTATACGATATCTTCTTTTGTAAGCATGTGGGTTGCAGGAATAACGCTTGCACCAATTTTATGAAGTGCAACAATAGAAATCCAGAATTCGTAGCGGCGCTGGAGAATAAGCATTACAAAGTCTCCGCGTTTAATTCCAATACTGCGGAAATATGCTGCTGCACGGTCTGTGCGTTCCTTGAGCTCTCCAAAGGTCATACGGAGCTCTTCGTCGTTATCGTTACACCATATAAATGCATTTGCATCCGGTGTGCGCTGTGCCAGTACGTCAACTACATCGTAACCAAAGTTAAAGTTGGCAGGCACCTTTATTTTGTAGTTTGCAAAAAAGTCGTTGTAGTCTGCAAACTCAGTTCTTTCTAGAAAATCTTCTAACATGTTTTGTATATCCTATATAATTATCGCTAAAAACTTTGCTTTAGCATTATTAAGTGCCTGCATACCGTGCTGCTTGGTGGCGTCAAAGTATACAGAGTCACCTTCTTCCAAAACCATTTCTTTGCCGTCTACTACGAGCTTCATACTGCCTTCGATCATGTATTCAAACTCGTGGCCCGGGTGGGCATTAAAATGGATGTTGCGGGTTTCTTCCGGTGTAATTGTAACAATAAACGGATCTGCTTTGCGGTTTTGAAAGCCTGCGGCAAGAGCCTGGTATTTATAGTCACTGCGTCTGTCTACCGAAAGTCCCTTGTCCTTTTTGGTAAGGCAGTAAGAATGCATGTGCGGTTCTTTTCCGGAAATGAGGGTACCAAGGTCAATACCGTACTTTTTGGACATTGACTGTAAAATACCAACAGGAATGTCTACTGTGCCGGTTTCGTACTTCTGATACTGTTCAATGGAAATACCGCATACACCTGCAGCTTCTTCTACCGACACGTCCATAATTTCACGCAGACCGATCAAACGGTCTGCTACTGCCTTAATCTCCTCATTCATAAAATACCTCACTGTCATTGCCGGGCTTGACCCGGCAAAGTTATATTACAAAAAATCGTTGTAAAAATCAATAGAAAAATTAAATATAATTAAAAATATTTAGTATTATTAAAGTCGTGCCCCAATAATTTACAGATATTTGCTTTCTTTTTCTGCAAAATTCTTAAAAATGTGGTATAATTATTTAAATGAACGAAAAGAAAATCCGCAGAAAAGGCATATTAAAACGTAAGTTTAAACGACTACTCTCCAATCCGTTCTTCTATATCGCAATTATCATTGTTATTTCCATCTGTATAGCTACCTGTATAGTTCATGAATTTGAGTCAGGAGGTAAAACAGACAGCGGAATTGTGGGCTGGTTTGATACCATATGGCACACAATAGTTGCGGTTTCTGCTGCTTATTTTGATTATTATGTAAAATCAAATACCGGAAGAATGGCATCCTTAGTACTTCTTCTGTTTGGAATGATTGTATTCAGTTTTATAACCAGTAAAATCACTTCGGGATTCATGAATATCTTGATGAAAAATAATAAAGGTTTAAGGAAGCTCAGAAATATGAAAAATCATTTTATTATTTGCGGCTGGCGTCCAGGCTTTGATAAGATTCTGGAAGCAGTAATGAATTCAAATCCGGATATTTCTTCGGACACAATTGTACTTGTAAACGAAGCTCCAAGCGAACAGATTGAACAGCTTAAGACAAACCTGTCTTTTAAGGATATAAATTATGTAGCTGGAGATTTTGCAGATGCTTCTGTATTAAAAAGAGCCTTTATTCAGACTGCAGGACGCGCGCTTGTAATATCTGACCAGTCCAAAAAACGTACCGAAATTGAAACCGACTCTCAGACTGTTCTTGCAGTTATTGCAATTAAAAATGAAAATCCAAATGTATATACCGCAGCAGAAATCATTGATAAAAAATTTGAAGAACATTTAAAGCTTGCACACTGTGATGAAGTTTTGCTTACCCAGGAATACGAACACAGCCTTTTGGCAACAGCTTCAAGCGGTCTTGGCTACAGTAATGTAATTAAATCATTTATTGGTACTGACGCAGACTCAGGTATTATCATTGAAGATTTTGCATCGGAGTATTTTGAAAAACCCTACTCTGCACTTTTGGAAAAATATTCAAAAGAAGACGGAAGCGTTCTTGTAGGACTTTTGCTTGATAACGAGCCTGTTTTGACTCCGGACGACAGTTTTATAATACCTGCAAAATCAAAAGCAATCTTAATTTGTACAAATCAGAAGGAAGAAGAAAGAAAGGAGCTTTTAGGATGACAGAAAAAAAGCAACGCAAAAAGATTTCTTTTTTCAGAAGACTTAAGCTTTTCTTACAGGAACCGCTCACACTAATCTGCATCGGTATTGTATTCCTCATTTTCTTTGCCTGTATTGTTATCTATCATGCCGAAACAAAAACCGGCAGCGGAATTGAAACAAAATTCGATACCTTCTGGTTTATGTGTGTTGCAGTTTTTGCAAACTATTTTGAATATGTCTGCGAATCTCTTCCCGGACGTATTGCGGGCTGGACCATGCTCATGACCGGTCTCGTACTTTTTGGAGTTATTACCGCTAAAATAACATCGCTGTTTGTTGATATACAGATGAAAAATGACAAGGGGTTAAAAAAATTGAATTCTATGAATGACCATTTTTTAATTTGTGGCTGGAGACCCGGCTTTGACAAGATTTTGGACAATGTATTTATTTCTAACCCGGATATTTCGCCGGATCAGGTTGTACTCATAAATGAAGCAACAGAACAGATTGAACTTTTGCGTACAAATAAAAAATATAAGGATTTGAACTATGTTTCGGGTGATTTTACAGATGAAGCTGTATTAAACCGCGCCCATATAAAGACAGCAAGCCGCGCCCTTATAATTTCTGATAAATCCAAGGAATACTCCCCTTTGGAAATTGACTCACGAACTGTTCTTGCAGTTTTGACCATGGAAACAATGAGTCGTGGACTTTATATTGTAGCAGAGCTTATAAGCGAAAAATTTGAAAAGCATCTTAAGATGGCACACTGCGACGAAATTATCCTGAGTCAGGAATATGAACGAAGTCTTCTTGCAACTGCATCCAGTGGTCAGGGTTATGGAAATGTTATTAAAGCTTTGATAAGCGATGATTCTGATTCAGGAATATTGATTGGTGAAGTTCCGGAAAGCTTTGTTGGTAAGACTTACCAGGAATTAAAGGAATATGCACTTAAATCAAAGAAAAACAATGGAATAATTGTAGGCCTTCTTCTTAATTCCGGAAACTTCCACCTGCGACGAATGGAAGCTATTCGCGAAGCTCAGAAAAACCCTAACATTTCTGCAATTATCACCAGTCTTCAAAAGGTAAAAAATCTTGTGAGCAACGAGCCGCTTCTTGCCCCATCAAATAATTTTATTGTTCCAAAAAATGCCCGTGCAATTTATGTCCGTGGAAAAACGAACGAAACAAATTAACGGAGGAAAATGATGGATTCTTTTGAAAAGGTATTACCAAAAATCTTAAAGCTTCAACTCTTTTCTGCATTTGACAGCTCAAATCCTACAGATATAGAAATCTTAAAATCTGTATATGATATTCTCGAAATCAAAAATTTTAAAAAGGACGAAGTAATTATCCGCGAAGGAGAAACCGGAAGTATATTCTATATCCTGTATTCAGGTTCGGTACTCATTACTCGTGGAACTCCTGCCGGAGACGTTATTGCCCTTGCTACCCTTAATTCCGAACAGAACATCTTTTTTGGAGAAATGGCAATTATTACAAACGACCAGCGTTCTGCAACAGTAACCGCAAACACAAACTGCAGTACCCTTACAATTTCTGGTGAAAAGTTTTCTAAGCTTTGCGATAAGTATCCAGTCCTCGGTTATAGAATCTACAGTGTACTTGCACGCCGACTTGCAAAAACCTTGCGCGAGACAAACAACGACAAGGCTATTTTGTATGAGGCACTGTGTAATGAAATTGAGATTGGAGTTTAATCCTCTATCTTAAGAACTTCACGGCGATATTTTGTACCAAGCTCTGTAAGCTTAAACTTCTGGATTTTTCCTGAACCGGTCATTGGGAATTCATCAAGGAACATAACAAGCTGAGGCCACTTAAACTTACTAAGCTTGTCGCGGCAGAATTCAATTACATCCTGCTCTGTCAAAGTTTTTCCTTCGTGCAGAATGATAAAGGCACCGGTAATTTCGCCGTAGCGTTCGCTCTTTACTGCTGCAACCTGAATATCTTTAATTTCCGGCATCTGGGCCAGAAACTCTTCAATTTCTTTTGGATAGATATTTTCACCACCGCGGATAATCATATCCTTAATGCGGCCGGTGATGCGGAAGTTTCCGTTTTCGTCTTTTACGCCAAGGTCACCTGAATGAAGGTAGCCGTTTTTGTCAATTGTTTCGGCTGTTGCTTCGGGCATTTTGTAGTAGCCCTTCATAACGTTCCAGCCTTTACAGCACATTTCACCCTGAACTCCAACAGGACATTCCTTACCAGTTTCAGGATCTAAAACCTTTACATCAATTCCTTCAAAAGCATCACCTACTGTTGTGGCCTTTACTTCTACAGTGTCATCCCAGTGGCTTTGTGTCATACCAGGACTTGATTCTGTAAGACCGTAAACTGATGTAATTTCGGGCATATGCATTTTTTCGATTACTGTTTTCATAAGTTCTACAGGAACACCAGAACCTGCCATAATACCTGTACGCAGCGAGGTCAAATCAAACATGCTGAACATTGGATGATTAAGCTCTGCAATAAACATTGTAGGAACGCCGTAAAGCGAAGTACATTTTTCTTTCTGGATAGAAGCAAGTGCTACAAGAGGATCAAAGCTTTCGAGAAGAACGTGTGTTCCTCCGTGTGTAAGAATTGCCATAACACCAAGTACAATTCCAAAACAATGGAAAAGCGGTACCAGAAGGCAAAGACGGTCTTTTTCTGTATAGCGCATGCGCTCACCAATAATAAATCCGTCATTGATAATATTGTGGCTCGAAAGCATTACACCCTTAGGAAAGCCTGTTGTACCCGAAGTATACTGCATGTTTACAACATCATGCTGGCTAACCTGTGCTTCTATATCATGAATGATTTTTATATCAATATGCTGGCCAAGCAGCAGCAGTTCCGGTGTAGAATAAAGTCCACGGAATTTTTCTGGTCCCATAAAAACTACATTGCGCAGGCATGGGAAACGTTTAGACTTAAGGCAACCGCGCTCGTATTCATCAATTTCCGGGACAAGCTCTTTAATCATTGCAACATAATTAGAATCTTTTATACCGTCGCAAAGACAAAGTGTTGTAAGGTCGGCCTGTTTTACAAGATATTCAAGTTCGTGAGATTTATATGAAGTATTAACTGTAACAGCAACTGCACCAAGACGCGCACACGCAAACATGTAAGTAAGCCAGTCTGGAACATTTGTAGACCAGATTCCAACATTATCGCCCTTACGAACTCCAATAGCATAAAGTCCGCATGCCAGGTCATCTACACGTTTATCAAACTGAGCATAAGTAAAGCGCAGATCACGATCTGCATATACCATAAATTCATGCTCGGGGTTAGCCTTGGTTTTTTCTCTTAAAAGCTGAGATAAAGTTAATTCTATCATAATATTTCTCTCTGTCATTCCGAACTTGTTTCGGAATCTATAGATGCTGAAACAAGTTCAACATGACATAATTTTATAATACATAAAAAAATATATAAATTCAATAGAAATATTTAATATAATTAAAGATATTTAATATAATTAAATATCCTTTTTAATTTTTTTTCCTATCTAAATTTATAAATCTATGTTATAATTGTTATACTATGGAACGGTGTTTGCTTGCAATTAGTGGTACTGGCCAGAAAGAAACCGACTTTGCAATCTGTTATGAAAAATTAGCTTCTCAGAACTGCTGTCCAAAAATAATCATATTTTATTCGGATTATTCGGATTTGTGGTATTATGCAAAGCAGTTTAAAGAAAAATTTGCAGATGCTACTTCAATAGGATGCTCAACATGTATAAATTTCTGTACAGAAGGCTACAGCGAAAAAGGACTTTCTGCTATGGCCATTTACAGTGGAGTTGAATGTTCCTGCGGACTCATATATGAGGTTTCGCGCCACCCTAAAAACTACAGCCAGCATATCCGCGACGCATTAAAATCATTAACAAGTACAGATAATACCTGCTGTGTAGAATTTACCACTTCAGGCTTTAGATGCGAAGAACTTGTCCTGGACACATTTGAAGAAATACTTAGAGATACAAATATTCAGGTTGCAGGTTCAACAGCTGGAAGTAACATTGACGAAAAAACTTCTGCTGTTGCATTAAACGGAGATATTTACATAGAAACCGCTGCCTTTATTTTTATTCATAATCTTGAAGGAAAGATCCAGCTTTACCGTGAAAACCTGTTCCGCCCTACTTCACATCAGCTTCGTATTACAGATGTTAACTGCGAAGAACAGCGTGTTTATGAATTTGAAAACAAGCCTGCTGCCGAGGTTTTGTGTAATCTTTTAAAAGTAGACAGACAGAATCTTTTACAGACTCTTAAAATAAATCCTATTGGAAGAATTGAAGGCGATAATATTCTTATTTCAGAAGCCAAGGAAGTTATGGATGATGATTCCATAGTTTATTATACCCGCCTTTACAATATGACCCGTGTAGTTCTTCTGGAAATGGATCATTTTGAAAGTGTGTGGGATGAAACTGCTAAACATATGAAAAAACTCCTTCCAAAACCTTCTTTCTCTATTGCAGTTCACTGTGTATCAAGGTTCAGGCTCATAAAACAGGAAGGAAAATTTGATGAATTTACCAACAGGCTTTGTTCAATGCTTGGAAAATATATAGGCGTTTCCGGTTACGGAGAACAGATAATGTTCAACAGCCTTAACCAGTCATTGGTTTTAATCTGCTTTGAATAATAAGACAAAGAGGCTTTTTTAATGTTTAGATTCAACAACGGTATTATTGTCACTAACGAAAATTGTATTGGCTGTAATTATTGTATTTCTCAATGTTCAATAATGGGTGCAAATATTTCTGCAACCCGCAACGGAAAAAAAATCATAGCTGTAGATTCCGATAAATGTAATCACTGCGGTAAATGTATTGCTCTTTGTATTCACGATGCCCGCGAGCTTGTTGATGATACCGATCAGTTTTTTGAAGATCTTAAAAGCGGTGAAAAAATCTCTCTTATTATTGACCCAAGCTTTTATTTTGGATTTGGTGAAAGAGCGTATCAGATATCACAGTACTTACATAGCCTGGGCGTAGAAAAAATATACGACAGTTCCTTTGGTTCAGAAATTACAATCTGGGCAACTGTAAAATATCTTAAAGATAATTATGACAAACCACCACGTGAAAAAGCTTTTATTGTAAATAACTGTCCTGCTTTTATAAATGTTGTGGAAATGAAATACCCGCAGCTTCTTAATAAGGTTATTCCTGTGCAGTCAGGTCCGCTGTGTACTGCAATCTATGCGCATAAATATTTAAAAGACACAAATAAGATTGCTTATCTTGGACCTTGTATTGCCAAAAAGGATGAAATTACAACAAAGAATACTCACAATAATATTAATTATAATTTAACCTATGCTCATGTCTGGAAAAAAATTAAGGATATTGATTTTTCAAAATATGAACCTTATTACTCTGATATAAAGAGCATTGGCTTTGGTCGTTTTACAATTCGTACCGGCTTTTACAAAATGATGATTTCGCGCTTCTTCTCGATAAAAGAAGTAAGCATGGTTCATAGCGGTGCCGGTGACCCTACCTTTAAGAAAATCCTTGTGTACACAGATACAGAATACGAAAATCTTCAGCCTCTGCTTGCCGAAGTTTATGCCTGTAATCAGGGATGTTTTGAAGGACCTGGAGCAGAATTATCTGTATATAAAAAGGGTGAAAACTTTTCGCGCTTCCTAAAAGAATTTAAAGAATATTTTGAACAATTTGAACCTGCTACAACAGATTATTTAAAATCAACAGAAGTTCTTTTTGAAAGATTTAAGGATTTTGATTTTAATGATTTTAAGCGTGAATTTACCGAACGCTATATTCAGCCATATCATATTTCCGAATCTGTTTATGATGACATATTCAATTCAATGCTCAAAACAACCGATGACAAACGTCATATAGACTGCGGTATGTGCGGCTACAAAACCTGTAAAAACATGGCTACCGCAATTGCCTATTCCTATAATAAAAAAGAAAACTGTATTCACTATATGAACGATGAAATGATGCACCGTCTTTATACAGATGCAGTTGCTAACTGTCCAAACCGAGAGGCATTTGTAGAAAAAGTTACTGAAGTAATAGCACAAAATCCGGATAAGAAATACAGACTTTACTGTGGTGATATTAATAAATACAAGGTTATCAACGAACTTTTTGGCAGCGAAATTGGTGATGCGGTTTTGCGTACAATAAGTGCCAAATTTAAAGAAATGTTTACGGGAATCGGCTGGTATGCAAGAATTACGAGTGGCCAGTTTGCAATATTTATCGAGGAAACAATTGATAATGTTCAGAAAATAATGAACCTTAAATCGTTTGACTGTAGTGCGCTTGGAATAAACTACCCTATTACAATGCGTTTTGGTTTTTACAGCATGCTGGAAAATAACGATGAAGAAGATCATTCTGTAATGAATATGCTTCATCGTGCAATTCTTGCAATGGACCAGAAAATTACACAGCAGGAAAACACCTACAGTTCCTTTACTCAGGATATTAAGAAAAAGCAGCATGATGAAGCAAAGCTTTCTTCTCTTATGAAGTCTGCGCTTGATAATAATGAATTTATCCTCTGGTTCCAGCCTCAGTATTCTACATCTTCGGGTAAACTTGTTGGTGCAGAAGCACTGTGCCGCTGGATTAATAATGACGGGCAGATTATCTCCCCTGCAATATTTATTCCTGTTACCGAGAAAAATGGCTTTATACGATATCTTGATAAGGAAATATGGAGAAAGGCCTTTAGTACACTCAAAAGATGGATTGACGAAGGCTTAGACCCGGTTCCAATTTCTATAAATATTTCGCGTGTAAGTCTTGAATCGGACGGTATCTATTATACAATCAAATATCTTAAAGATGAGTATCAGATTCCACCGGAGCTTGTACATTTTGAAATTACCGAAAGTGCTTATATTGGCGACGAAGGAAACTTTTTGCAGCGAATTAATTTAATCCGCAGTCTTGGTTTTAAAATTGCTATGGACGATTTTGGAAACGGTTATTCTTCGCTTAATTCCCTTAAGGATATTCCTATAGACATTATTAAGCTTGATATGGGCTTTTTGAATGACAGAAATAAGTTTTCGGAACAAAAGGAAAAGACAATTGATTTCCAGAATCGCGGTGGAACAATTATCAGTTCTGTAATCCGAATGGCTCAGAAGCTCAAATATATTACTGTTGCCGAAGGTGTAGAAAACGAAGAGCAGGCAAAATTCTTAAAGAGTATTGGTTGTGATATTATTCAGGGCTTCTTATATGCCAAGCCAATGCCGGAAGATGCTTTTATTAGTCTCTTAAAGCAAAAGGACAAGCAGTTTGATCTTAAAACCGAAAGAACAAAAGATCAGTTTGATATTGCAAGCTTTATAAATCCTACAACCCAGGAATCCTACATATTTGATAATTTTGTCGGGGCTGCCCTTATTGTTGAATACAATGTTGAAAAAGCTCATACAACAATTATGCGTACAAACAATCAGGCAAAGCAGCTTTTTGGAGTTGCAGACCGTCCGTTTGATGTTGTAAATAATCTGTTTTCAAGGTTTGTTCAGTCAGTAAACGGAAAGCCTATGCGCGAAGCTTTTGAAAAAGCTACAAAAACTCTGGATGAAGTTAAATGCGAAGTTCGTATTCATAACCTAAAGGATCATGATGTAAAGCATATACGTTCACACATCTGGCAGGTAACAACAAATCATACAAACTTTGTATTCTACGTGCTTTTTGAGGATATTTCGGAATACAAAAACTTACAGGAAAGTTTGGAGTAGTTACTTTACAATTACGCAGTTTCTTCCGCTGGATTTGGCTTCGTACATTGCCTGATCTACTCTGTCAAAAAGAACTGGCGAAGTGTCACCTTCTTTAATCTCGGTAAGTCCAATACTACAGGTCAATTTGCCAATTTTATCAAAGGTTGAATCTGCAACTTTTTGTTTAAGTTGTTGGGCAAGTTCTTTAGCTTTTACAATATTTGTATCGTAGCAGACGCAGATAAATTCTTCTCCACCCCATCGGCCAGTTACAATATTATAATCCTTAGTAAAATCAAGAATGACAGAAACAAACTGCTTTAAAACCACGTTACCTGTGGAATGTCCAAACTGATCATTAACCTTTTTAAAATAGTCAATGTCAATCATCATATAGGTAACAGGGATTTTTACAGTATTAAAGGATTCAATTGAATTGCTTATTTCTGTTTCAATTCGTCCGTGATTAAACAAAGATGTAAGACTGTCTGTAGAAGCAAGCTCTTCGTATTTTTTAAGGCTGTTTAACAACTGAATTGAACTGTCATGAATATTCTGAACCATGAATACAAAGCGGAAGTCGTCTTCGTTGGTTGTTTCTGCACGGCTAAAAATAAGCTTTACCCAGATAAATACACCTTCAAGATTTTTCATCTGACAGTCAAAGGAAGAGGTTCTTCCTGGCATAAGGTTTTTCTTAAGGTATTCAGGATCTGTGCGTTCAAGGAAGAGCGGCTGATCTTCGGGCCAGATCATGTTTACAATCATCATACGCCAGTCAGTATACTTTATATCGTAATTCTGCGGGTTGCTTGAGATTTCTGAAACATTGATACTGTAAGCAATATCCTTTATTAAATCTACGTACATAGAAAAAAGGAAGGAGCTCTGGATTGTATCAACTTTTTTATCTGTAAGGAATTCGCGTACATATTCTGAATTATCAAGTTCATCAAGCAGGAACATGTAGGTAGTACATTCTTCATCAAGCGGATAAATTGAAATCTGAATTAAATAGGATTTATCTTCAAAATGAAGCTTTATGCGGTCTACATATTTGCCTTTGAATTTTCCTATCATAGGAATAAAGACATGATAATCGTCAGTAATCTTATCTGATTTATCGTTAAAATGAAACCAAAGCTTTTCTACAAGCTTTTCGTAGCTTCCGTCATCATCCAGAATATCCTGGAAAAGTCCGGATTTTTTTATAGAGTGGTAGATGTCCTTCTGGGCATCTACAATTAAAATTGCATCAACTTTTTCGAATAATAAATTGGAAACTGATTCCTTAGTGTAATCGCTCATATATCCAACCCTCGAAAAAAATATATATTATCTTATATTATCCTACTAAATTTATAGATTTTCAAGTTTTTTATTCATGAAAAATAAAAAAATAAAGAATTGATATATATAATATAAATAGACTCCCGGTCACAAAACGGGGGCCAAAAGCGCCGGCTAGCCGGCTTGACGCTGACTGTTGCAATGGAACTATTGACTGCCGCTGCGCGGCATCAACAGTCAGAGTCATTTTGTCCCCCGTTTTGTTCCCTCGCGTCTATTTATATAAGTATTTATTAATATTTTTATTTTTTAAGCCGGTGTATAAACAACAGCAAGAATCTTTGCATTGTTTTCGCCGTGGCTGTGAACGTGGTGGGCTACTATTGATTCGTAGTAAATTGAATCACCTTTATCGAGTAAATATTTGTCTTTGCCATAAATAATTTCTACTTCGCCTTCGAGTACATAGATAAACTCTTCGCCTTCGTGAGTAGAAGTTTTGATTTCTTCCTCTGAGCTTGGGAAAATATCAATGATGAATGGATCCATATGGCGGCCGGCTTTGTTCTGGGCAAGAGTGTAAAAATCAAGGTCAGAGTTTACGGCATTTCCGCGGTCGCTGAAGCGGGTTACTTCTTTTTTGTCCTGGGCACGGGTTACAACTGGACCAAGGTTTTCGTCGTCGTCCATAAAGGTTCCAAGGCGAACACCAAGTACACGTGCAATTTTAATAAGCGGAGTAAGGTTTGGAACAAGGCTTCCGTCTTCAATGCTCGAAATCATTTCCTTGCTCAAGTTTGTTCTTTCGCTAACGTCATCTATACTAAGCTTGCGGTTTTCGCGAACCAGTTTTACCTTTGCACCAATTTTATTCTTTTCACTCATAATTGTTTCCTCATTTGAGACCCTGAAACAAGTTCAGGGTGACAGTGTCATGCTGAACTTGTTTCAGCATTTCTTATTTAATTTCGTAATCTTTGTTGTATGCACTCTCAATCGTAGCAATATTAATCGGGTTAAACTTTTTGTTGCGCTCAGAAATTGCTTCGTCCAGAGCGTATTCAAACGGCTTTGGACCGCTAATCATGCCAGGAATTACCTTTGCAAGACAACCGAGTACAACCATATTTGCACCGCGAGGATTATTTGTTTCTGCAGCCATTTCATTACATGGAAGAGCCAGAGTTCGGATATCCTTGCGGCTTGGTTCTATGTCAATCAAACTGCTGTTGTAAATTAAAAGTCCGCCCGGTTTGAGCCATTCTTCAAATTTAGTCATACTAGGCTTATTGAGGGCTACTACAACATCCGGCTTTTCGATTACAGGAGAAGCAACTTCTTCGTCACTTACGATTACAGAACAGTTGGCAGTACCACCGCGCATTTCTGCACCGTAGGATGGAATGTGAGATACAAATTTATCTTCGCTCATGCCGGCAAGTGTAAGAATCTTTCCTGCAAGAATTACACCCTGTCCGCCAAAACCTGCAAAAATTATTTCTGTTGTCATTTTGCGCCTCCTGGAACTACAACGCCTGCTGTTGGTTTTGCAGCATCCGGAATATTACCTGCAGGTACATCACGGAAAACTCCAAGTGGATAATATGGTTCCATCTGATCCTTTACCCAGTCTGCAGCTACTGTTGGAGCAACACCCCAGTTTGTAGGACACATACTCAAAACTTCTACAAAGCTGTAGCCCTTACCTTCCTTCTGGTAGGTCAAAGCTTTTTTGATTGCAGCCTTTGTCTGATTAATATGTTTAACATCATAAACTGCGCAGCGTTCAATATATTTTGGTTCAACAAGTGTATTCAAAAGTTCGCAGGCACGGATAGGATAACCTACATCTTCTGCGTCACGGCCATAAGGTGTTGTTTTAGTAACCTGACCAACAAGAGAAGTTGGAGCCATCTGACCGCCTGTCATTCCGTAGATTGCGTTGTTGATAAAGATTACTGTAATGTTTTCTCCACGGTTTGCAGCATGAACAGTTTCTGCAGTACCGATTGCAAGAAGGTCTCCGTCACCTTGGTAGCTTATTACAATTTTATCCGGGTGAACGCGCTTCATACCGGTTGCAACTGCAGGAGCACGACCATGAGCGGCTTCGCAGGAATCCACGTTTATATAGTTGTATGCGTAAACTGCACAGCCTACAGGAGCAACAAGAAGTACGTCGCTCTGAATATTCATTTCGTCAATTACCTGGGCAATGAGTTTGTGAACAATTCCATGACCACAGCCGCCGCAGTAATGAGTTTTATTATCTTTCATTGATTTTGGGAATTCATATTTCTTAGACATAGCTTTTTACCTTCTCAATAATTGCATCAACTTTAGGAATAATTCCACCAGGCTCGCCGTAGAATTCCACATCACTTACCTTGTGACCACTGTAAAGCTTAACATCCTGCACCATCTGTCCCATAGACATTTCTACGGTAAGGATTTTCTTTGCCTTGGCACAGGCAGCTTCAAGTTCTTTCTGAGGAAATGGCCACAAAGTAATAGGTCTAAAAAGTCCTGCCTTAATACCCTGCTCGCGCAGCATCTTTACAGCCTTTTTACAAACACGTGCTGCAGTTCCATAGCCTGTAAGAACAATGTCTGCATCATCACACATAAAGGTTTCGCTCATTGTTTCGTTTGCCTGAATGCGGTCGTAATTTTCAAAAAGCTCTTTTGTATGCTTGTTTAAGTCGTAGTCATCACCGTTCAAACGAAGCGACAAAGCAATATTATTTTCGCGGTCAGGTGTGCGGCCTGTAAGGGCCCAAGGCTTTGCAGGAAAGTCCTTTACATATTCAGGAAGAATACATGGTTCACTCATCTGTCCAAGGTAACCGTCTCCAAGAATCATACATACAACACGGTATTTATCTGCAATTTCAAAGGCTTTTACAGTGCAGTCTGCCATTTCCTGAACTGTTCCAGGAGCAATAACTACAACATGATAGTCACCGTTACCGCCGCCTCTTGTTGCCTGAAAGTAGTCTCCCTGAGCACCACTGATGTTTCCAAGTCCAGGACCACCACGCATCATGTTTACAATAACTGCAGGAAGCTGGGCTCCCGAAAGATAAGAGATTCCTTCCTGTTTAAGAGAGATTCCAGGAGAAGAAGATGAAGTCATTGCACGGGCTCCGGCAGCGCTTGCACCCATTACCATATTAATTGCGGCAAGTTCACTTTCTGCCTGTAAGAATGTTCCTTTTTCCTGTGGAAGGCGTTTTGCCATGTAAGCCGGGATTTCGTTTTGCGGAGTAATTGGATATGCAAAATAAAAACGGCAGCCGGCACGAATTGCGGCTTCTCCAATTGCTTCGTTCCCCTTCATTAAAACTTTATTACTCATACTATTCTGCCTCAATTTCTATAACACAGTCCGGGCACATAGTTGCACAGAATGCACAGGCAATACAGCTTGCCTCATCAATACAAACAGGATAGTTTACACCCTGACCATTAGTTTCTTTTGACATTTCCAGGATTTTTTTAGGACAAACGCGAATACAAAGTGCGCAGCCTTTACATCTCTCCGCATTAATTAACGGTCTTCCTTTAGCCATAATTTCTCCCAAATTTATG
Source organism: Treponema sp. (assembly GCA_017544745.1). The sequence continues at coordinate 16,055 of JAFYDO010000227.1, forward strand.
ATTAATTATAATATAAACTAAAATGAAAAATAAGACAATAGATTTTCTTTAATAATATTAAAGTTTTTTAATGATATTAAACTTAGCATTCATACCACTGTGCGGCGGTCTGGTCGGCCAGCTGAATTAAAACTACCAGCGGGTTCTGCAAAAAGTTTGAATAGTTGTAGGTTTCGCTGTCGCTAAGGTCAGAAAAGCCCATATGGCGGCTAACAGCTTCCAAGACCATCCGGTTATCTATCATAGAAGGCATTATTTTAAGCATCATAAGTACAGATTCGTTACCGTGGCCAAGATTGCGGTTTTCGCTTTTGGTTTTATAATAAGGCTGCTTTACCCAGTTGCCGGTTATATCCTTAGTGTTGCGGTACTCTACTCCGTAAAAGCCTGTTTTA
>JAFYDO010000228.1 GCA_017544745.1 Treponema sp.
CAAAAAACGGCAACAGCGAAACAAAGGCCGTAATTGGCATTTCGGGCGGAAAAGATTCTGCCACTGTTGCAGCACTCTGCTGTGCTGCTCTTGGAAAAGATCGTGTAATTGGCGTAATGATGCCAAACGGTGTTCAGGCAGACATTGAAGATTCTAAAAAAATCTGCAAGTTTTTGGGCATAAAAAATTACACCATTAATATAGAAGATGCATACCGCGGTCTTACCTGCGAACTTAAAAAGGCTGTAGGTGTTGGAGTAACTCCGGCTCAGTACAATACAAATACGCCGGCCAGACTGCGCATGGCAACTCTTTACAGCATTGCTGCTTTGGAAGGAAACTGCCGTGTATCCAATAACGGAAATAAAAGCGAATGCCTTGTAGGTTACTTTACCCTTTGGGGCGACGGAGCCGGGGACTTTGCACCACTTTCAAACCTTTATGTAAGCGAAGTTATAAAGCTTGGTCTTGCACTTGGACTCCCGGAAGAGTTTGTAAAAAAGGCTCCTTCTGACGGAATGTCTGGTATGACAGACGAAGATAAGCTTGGCTTTACATACGCAGACTTGGAAAAGGTTGCACGTGGTAAAACCGACAAAATGGATCCAGCTTTGGTAAAAACAATTAAGGGTAGAATTAAGGCTATGGGCTTTAAGAAGAAGCTTTTGAATATTCCAAAGTTTATGCCTTCAACTGCTAAATAATAATGCTTTCTTACCAGCACGCTTTTCATGCGGGAAACCATGCAGATATACTCAAGCACTATGTTCTGTGTTCTGTAATTCAAAGTCTGAACAAAAAGGAAAAGCCGTATACTCTGTATGATACTCACGCAGGAAGCGGGCTGTATGATATGCTCGATAACCGCAGCCTTAAAACAAACGAAGCAGAAAAGGGAATCTTAAAGCTTGCACAATTGCAGCTCCCCGAATGTCTTGATTTTTATAAAAATCTGGTACAAAAATATCTGGATAAAAATCTGTATCCCGGGTCTCCTGTAATTGAGCAGGAACTTATGCGTGCGCAGGACACACTAATTCTTTCCGAACTTCATCCTGCAGAAATAGAAAATCTTAAGAAAAATCTGCAGTCCGCGTCACTGGATGCAGCCACAAAAAAATCAGTTCAGCTTCATCACCGCTCGGGTTGGGAAATGCTCAAGGCACTTACTCCGCCAGTAACACACAGAGGCGCTGCCCTTATAGACCCAAGCTACGAAGAGACTGCCGACTACGAAGCAGCTGCCGAGACGATTTGTGCAGTTCACAAAAAATGGACCAACGGAATTATAATGCTGTGGTACCCGCTGCTTGCTCACCGAGACGCAGAAATAAAAAATATGCTTACACAGATTACAGACTTTGTAAAATCAATAAATGCCAATACGCAGATTGACCGGCTTGAACTGTGTGTAAATACTCCGGATGCGCACAAAGAAACTTCGCTTGAACAGGTGCTTGCAGATGAGGACAAAAAAAATCCGCCTCGGTTATACGGCAGCGGAATGCTTGTTATAAATACACCCTGGAATCTTGCACAACAGGCAGACCAGGCTCTTAGTTTTTTACAGCAGGTGTTTTGGGCTTCTTAGACCCGCCACGGAAAAAGTCTGTAATCTTCTGGAATAGTCTTTTAAAGAAAAGATAAATCTTATAGAAAAATCCCGGATTACGCATGCGCTCAAGTCTCTTGTAGCCTTCGAGCAGCTCTTCGTCGGTAAATTCCTTGCGTTGGTTGTTTTCTTCAATTTCCATTTCCAGCTGTTCAATTTCGGTAAGGTTATCTACGATGTTTGCATGAATGTTAGTCCAGCCTAATTCTTTTGCAGCAGTAAGACGTCGTTCTCCGGCAATAAGCTCATAGCGGCTGTTTATGGTAATTGGATTTAAAAGCCCGTAAGTGCGCAGGCTTGCCTTGAGTTCTTCAAGGTTACCAAGGTCCTTTCGTACGCGGCGCTTAACTTTAATACTCGAAATTGGAATGAGCATGTCTATAATTTATTCCATTAAATAGTTATAGTCAATATCGTCAGAGACTGTAGACGAACTGCCCGAATAACTGCTGCCGGAAGAAGAATCAAAGTCAAAATCATAATCTGAATTTGTTTCTTCTTTAGAGAAGTCGTAGCCTGGCTTTAAGAAGTCAAGATTAAGTGTAAGTGGAGAAGAGTCATAAGTCATAGTTCTTCTCTGACCAGACTGATACATTTCTTTCTCAAGACGGGCAATTGCAATTGTAGAGTTTGTCTGATTTGAATGAATCTGACAGAATTCTGTAGGTACTGTTCCTTCAAGGAACCATTGTGTTGTTTTATGGTCTCCACATTCATCGGTAAGAAGCTGGCCGCTTACAGAACAAACAGTTGCCTGTATTACACCTTCAAGAGGCTTTTCCCAGTCCCTGGAAGCAAGGTCTGAATTAATCTCGCCCATAAAATCACCCCAGGCATAACCAGCAAGTGTAGAACCGGTAATGTTCAAACCAAGAGACTGTCCCGGCTTGTCAAATCCAAACCAGAAGGCCGAAGCATAGTATGGGGTAAATCCACAGGTCCAGGCATCTGCCCAGTTTTGTGTAGTACCTGTTTTACCTGCAGCAGGCATTCTGTATGATCTTCCGTTAGAAGCTTTGTATTCAAATTTTCCTTTCTGACCGGCAAGAGTACCACCGCCGTTTACAGTCTGCTCCAAAAGCTTTGTCATTACAAAAGCAGTCTGCGGAGAAATAACCTGAATCTTATCTTTTCTGGCAGCCTGTTCCTTACGGATATCAAGCTCCGGTGTAAGAATTACGTTGCCGTTTTTATCTTCTACAGTACGAATTGCCATTGGAGTAACTTCTTTACCGCCATTGGCAAAAATAGCGTAGGCACGTGCCATTTCTATAGGACGAACCGAACATACACCAAGACCAATAGGGTAGCCCGCTACAAAGGCGCGGCTAGGAAGCTCTTCGGAGCTTATTCCCAAAAGTGCAACCGCACGGTTTATAGCAGCTTCAAATCCAATGCCGTCCAGAACCTTGAGAGACGGAACGTTCATAGAGTGAATGAGCGCATAGTAAAGAGAAACGTTACCCATCCATTCTCCCTTAAAGTTCTGAGGAATATAAGGTTTGCCGGATGCAGTCTGGAAAACAACCGGTGTATCAGAAATCTGTGTAGTTGGTGTAAATTTGCGTGAATCAATAGCAGCAGAGTAGTAAAGCGGTTTGAATGTAGAACCCGGCTGAACCTTTGCCTGTACTGCACGTATAAACTGGTTTTCCTGGTCAAACTTACTTCCGCCAACAAGAGCGTCTATATATCCGGTAGAAGGTTCAAGACAAATCATTGTACCTTCGATTGTAGTTTTTTCGTCTTCCTGTTTTGCAAGCGCAACGGCCTTATTTACAATATCAATCTTTAGCTGTTCGGTTCCTGTCATCATGGAAATTACATCAAGAACCGGATTTATCTGATTTATAAAGGTTGAGTTTGCTACAAATTTTGCACGCTGTTCACTAACTTTAAGGGAAGGAATATCAAACAAAAGTGCAAGCAGCTC
>JAFYDO010000229.1 GCA_017544745.1 Treponema sp.
GGATCAATATAAGACAAATCCAAAAATTCATACGGTTGCGCGAGTAATGAGCCATGAATGGTTTGGTTACGGAAAAATGCGTACCCTCAAAATAAATATAAACGACGGAACTGCTCCGGCCCAATTGATCTGCTTTAACCGTGCTTTTCTTGAAAACCAGCTGCCAGTTGGCTGTGTAATTACGGTTACAGGTGGCTTTTATGTAAAATACAATACCCTGCAGAGCACAGCCTTTGAAGCCACAAAAATGAACTTTGAGGGAGAAGCTACCGCAGCAACTTTAAAAGCCATGCAGCCGCTAAATACGGGCATTATTCCGGTTTATCATCTTACAGAAGGAATTACACAGAAGGTTCTTCATAAAACCATGGCAGCAGCTCTTTCGCAGTATGCACATGGAATAGAAGATGAACTTCCTTCAGAAATAATTGCAAAGCGCGGCTTAATGACCAAGCAGCAGGCAATTCAAAGCATACATGAACCCAAAAGCTATGAACTGGCACAGGAAGCAAGAAAGACCCTTGCCTACGAAGAGCTTTATCATCTGCAGTATGCTATAGCACAGAGAGCCTTTAAGCACAGGGGAACCCTTCCTCCGGATCTTGAACCCAACGGGCCAGAGTCAACAGAACAAAGCGATTTTACGCCGGAGATTTTCAGAACTTCGCTTTCTCCTTTGCAGCGCCAGCTTTTGGACAAGCTTTCTTTTGAGCTTACGCCAGACCAGCAGAAGGTAATTTACCAGATGAACTGCGAAATTGACACAGGCTTTACCCAACGATATAAAAAGCAGCAGACTGCTTCGGGGCAGCCCTTTACAATGGCAAGACTTTTGCAGGGAGACGTTGGTTCTGGAAAAACACTTGTTGCGCTTTTTATATGCCTGCGCGTAATAAACTATGGCGGACAATGCGCCTTTATGGCACCGACAGAAATTCTTGCACGCCAGCACGCAGAAACTACTTCGAGGATGCTGGACAGTCTTGGAGTACGAACCGCCTTTTTAACAGGAAACGTAAAGTCCAGCGGACGCACACAGCTTTTAAAAGCACTCAAGGCGGGAGAAATAAATATACTTGTTGGTACTCACGCGCTGTTTAGTGCACAGGTTGCTTACAAGGATTTACAGCTTGCTGTAATTGATGAACAGCACCGTTTTGGAGTTTTGCAGAGACAGGCAATCATAGCAAAAGGACGTGTTAGTGAAGAAAACGGAATGACCAGCGAACCACACCTGCTTATGATGAGCGCCACCCCTATTCCGCAGACACTCGCGCTTACAATGTTTGGCGACCTTGATGTTGCAACAATAAAAACCATGCCACAGGGACGCAAGCCTGTCCAGACCTATCTTGTAAAAGAAGGCAACGAGCATAACGCCTACGAAGCAGTACGCAAGGAGCTTGCAAAGGGACACCAGGCCTATTTTGTATATCCTGCAATCGGGGCGGACGACCCGGATTCTGAAACGCATTTTAAGTCTGCAGAAAAAAACTTTGAACAGCTTTCAAAACAGATTTTCCCGGAATATAAATGCGCACTTGTTCACAGTAAAATTGACGAGGATGAACAGGCCGCCGCGCTGCAGGATTTTCATGATGGGAAAATACAGATTCTTGTTGCAACAACAGTTATAGAAGTTGGTGTAGACGTTCCTAATGCTACCTGCATGGTAATTGAACAGGCAGACCACTTTGGAATGGCACAGCTGCATCAGCTGCGCGGACGTGTTGGACGAGGAAGCGACCAGTCCTACTGCTTTTTAATTTACAACAAAAATCTTAGCGAAACCGGCATTGAACGCATGAAGGCCCTGAGGCAGAGTACAGACGGCTTTTATATTGCAGAACAGGATTTAAAAACCAGAGGCCCGGGCGAATTACAGGGAACTGCCCAGGCCGGTGAACTTGCGTTTAGTATTGCAGATATATCGCGCGACAGAGAACTGCTTTTGCAGGCCCGTGCCGACGCTTTTGCAGCATTTACTGGCAGATAATTAAGCAGCCAGGTAACCTTCCAGTCTCTTGATTCTTGAAGGATTCTGCAGACGGAAGATAGCCTTTTTTTCAATCTGGCGAACACGCTCTTTTGTAAGATTGCATTCTTCACCAATTTCCTGCAAAGACATTGGTTTATAACCGTTGAGTCCGTAGCGCAGGCGGATAACCTTCTGCTCGTTTGGACGGAGTGTCTTAAGCAGACTGTCTACATCATCCTTAAGGGCTACTTCTACAGTGTGCTCTTCTGGTCTTGCGTAAGTTTCGTCTTCGTAGTAGTCGCCTACAACAGAGTTGTCGTTTTCTGAAGCAGAAACCTTTGCATCCAGAGAAACCATTCCGTTGCTTATTGCTAAAAGCTCGCGAACCTTGCTTTCCGGCATGTTGAGCATTTCTGAAATCTGTTCTACTTCTTCGCTTTCACTAAGAGTTCCGTTTATAAGGTTGCTTGCATATTCAATGCGTACAAGCTCGTTTGCACGGTTCAACGGCAGACGGATTGCACGGCTCTTTTCGCTAACGGCTTTAAGGATAGACTGGTTGATCCACCATACGGCATAAGAAATAAAGTGATAGCCGCGTGACGGTTCAAATTTTTCGATTGCATTAATAAGGCCAATGTTTCCTTCGCTAATAAGGTCGGTAAGATCAAGTCCATGATTCTGATATTTTTTTGCAACACGTACAACAAAGCGCAGGTTAGCCTTAATCATTTTGTCGCGAGCTGCCTTGTCGCCATTTTTAGCCTTCTGTGAAAGCTCAATCTCTTCTTCGCGGGTCAATAAAGGAATGCTGTTTATTTCCTTAAGATATATGCTAAGTACGTCATCATGTTTTTTCATTCTAATGGCCTCCGCAGTATATATAGCAAGTTTCGTGCCAAGAACCTGAAAATGATGAAATTCTGTCAAATTCAATAAAAAAAGCGGAAAAAGCCCGTTTTTTAAGGTCATTTTTCCGCTATTGACTGTTTTAGTGTGTCATTTTTACACAGTTGGGTTTTCAGGCGCAGAATCTGCGACATTTTGACCCGAATTCTTAGGATTCTTTCGTTTTATAACCATAATGCCGCACAAAATCA
>JAFYDO010000230.1 GCA_017544745.1 Treponema sp.
CGATACAAACGCCGTCACGTGGCTTCTGTGAGTCCTGAACAACTACACGGTAGCATGGACGTTTCTGTGTACCAAATCTCTTAAGTCTGATTTTGACCATTTATTCCTCCATGATACTGTTTCCAGTACCAGATTTTTGCTTTTTAAACACAAAATGCGCATAATATGTGCAATTGTGCATATTGAGTAGATATAATAACTGATTTTTAGAGTTTATTCAATAGGCACAAGCCGTCATTGCGAGCCGCAGGCGAAGCAATCTTAATTACTAAATCTTGCTAAAAATGCTTTAGTTCTTTCCTGCTGCGGCTTATTTATTACATCTTCCGGTGCACCCTCTTCTACAATAACACCGCCATCCATAAATATTATATGTGTAGAAATGTCGCGCGCAAAGGCCATTTCGTGGGTAACTACAACCATGGTCATTTTTTCGGCAGCAAGCTCTTTTATTACAGCAAGGATTTCTCCGGTAAGTTCTGGGTCAAGAGCACTGGTCGGTTCATCAAAAAGAAGAACCTCTGGTTTTAAAGCAAGGGCTCTGGCAATAGAAACACGCTGCTGCTGACCACCGCTCAACTGACATGGATAGGCATCAGCTTTTTGTTCAAGCCCCATGCGTTCCAAAAACTGCATTGCAGTTGTGCGTGCTTCTTCCTTAGACTTTTTAAGGACTTTAATCTGCGGCTGCATAACGTTTTCCAAAACCGAATAATGCGGAAAAAGATTAAAATTTTGAAAAACAAGCCCGCTTTTTAGGATAATCTGGTGGCGCTGGTCCTTACTGCAGTAAACTCCGTCTTTTACAAGATCCTGACCACAAATGCTTATAGTACCACCGGTAACCTCTTCCAGCTGCGAAATACAGCGAAGAATTGTAGACTTTCCGGAACCGCTTGGGCCTATAATACTTAAAACCTCGCCCTTGTGAACGCTAAACGAAATGCCTTTTATTACATCAAGAGAATCAAAAGATTTTTTTAAGTTTTCAACCTTTATTATTTCTTCCATAAAATATACGTCGTTAATTATAGTAGCTCAACTTTTTCTCCAGCTGCCTGAATACAACTGACACAATCCAGTTCATAAAGAAGTAGAAGGCGCCTGCAATAAATAACGGCCAGAATGAAAAAAGTGCGCCCTGACGTTCTTTGGCTACCATCAAAAGTTCTGCTACGCCAATTACAGAAACAAGCGCTGTATCTTTTACAAGCGTTATTACTTCGTTGCCCATGGCAGGAACTATCCGCTTTATAACCTGTGGTAAAATAACCGTAAAGAAGGTCTGGGCTCTTGTATAACCCAAAACCTTGCAGGCTTCGTACTGTCCCTTTGGAATAGATTCAATTCCACCACGATAGATTTCTGCAAAATAAGCTGCGTAGTTTATACTAAGGGCAATAATGGCAGCAGCAAAACGGTTCCAGCGAAAGGCTACATCATAGCCCATATCACTAAGCCAGCGGATAAAAAGCCCCGGCCCAAAATAAACAACCAGCAGCTGAAGCATAAGGGGTGTTCCGCGGATTATAAGTAAAAATATATTTGTTATACCGGAAAGAAGCCTGTTTTTTGACATTCGTCCCATGGCAACAACCATAGCAAACGGAATTGCAAAAAGCAGGGTGAGAAAGAAAACCTGTAGAGATGTTCCCGATGCTTTAAACATCGAGACAAGCATCTTAGCATATCTTTCGGATAACATTTATTTTCCGATAACAGAAATATCTTTGCCGAACCACTTGGTAGAAATCTTAGCTACAGTTCCGTCAGCAGCCATTTCAAGAAGAATGCGTTCTACTTCGTCGCGAAGCTCCGACTCATTCTTTCTAAAGCCAATGCCGTATTCTTCGTTAGCAAGAGCTTTATCCAAAACTGCGAAAGGTTCTCCTGTTGTAGCAATAGAATAGTTTGCAACAACACTGTCCATTGCAACTGCATCTACACCACCAACCTTAAGATCATTAAGAGCTGTAATATTTTCTTTAAAGGCAACAACATCGCCAATGTAATATTTGAATGGTGAATTGCTTTCAATTGCTTCCTGAGCACTTGAACCGCTCTGGTATCCTACTACCCTGCCGCTCAAATCGTCATAAGTTTTTACAGAACCGTTCTTTCTTACAACCAGAACCTGTTCGTTGTTAAGATACGGGAAAGTAAACGAGAGTGCCTGTTTGCGGTCTTCTGTGATTGTAAAACCGTTCCAGATACAGTCAATTTTACCGGTTGCAAGCTCCATTTCTTTGGCATCCCAGTCAATTGGCTGAGCTTTGAATTCTACACCCATACGCTTTGCAACTTCTTTTGCAAGATCAATATCATAACCTACAATTTCGTTGTTATCATCGCGAAAACCCAGTGGTGGGAAAGAATCATCAAGACCCAGAACAAAAACTCCACGAGCCTTGAGTGCTTCTACTGCATTTACAGGTGTGGAATCTGTCTTTTTCTTACAACCTGTAAAGGCCAAACCTGATACTGCAACAAG
>JAFYDO010000231.1 GCA_017544745.1 Treponema sp.
AGCTGGATACAGATGTTTATGAAATTGATTTGCGTTATGGCTCAGTTTCGTGTAAGATAAGGTAGGGGTCTTAAATAAAATGGCAGATGACAGAATTATAGTTGGTCTTGATATTGGAACAAGTGTTATAAGGGCTGCAGTTGGCGAAGTAGATGATGAAGGTGCGCTTCACATTGTTTCTACTTCTTCCAGAAAATCTGCCGGTCTTCGTAACGGAGTTATTGTCAATATCGAAGATGCCAAAGACGCTATCAAGGAAACACTTGAAAAAGCAGAAACAAATGGTGGCGTTCTTATTAATTCCGTCATAGCTTCTATCGGTGGCTCTCAGATAGAAAGTCAGAATTCCCGCGGTGTTGTCCCTATCCGCAATAACAGTAAGGGCGGTTCATCAGCCGTAACCCCAGAAGATGTAGAAAAAGTAATTGATATTGCAACTGCTATAAATTATCCCGCAGACAGAGAAAAGATTCATGTAATTCCACAGGATTATCTTGTAGACGGAGTTGGTCATATTTCGGATCCAATCAACCGTCTTGGCTTTAAGCTGGAATCTAAAGTTCATATTATCACTGCTTCCAAAACAATAATTCAGAATATTAAAACCTGTATGGATCGTGCCGGTTATGGACTGGACGGCGTAATGCTCAAGACTCTTGCCGAAACTCAGGCTGTATGTCACGAAGACGAACTGGAGCTTGGTTCAATTGTAATTGACCTGGGAGCCGGTACTACAGATGCAATAGTTTTGATTGATGGTGCGCCTATAAGTACAACAAGCGTTCAGGTAGGCGGTAACCTTGTAACAAACGATATTGCAGTAGTAAACGGTATTCCTGTAGCTGCTGCCGAAAAAATCAAAATAGAACAGGGCTGCTGCTGGGCACCATGTATTCAGCAGGACGAAGATGTAATTCTTCCTGGAGTTGGCGGACGTGCACCGGAGCTTACTTCAAAATCAGAAATCTGTAAAATTATAACTGCGCGCATGGCACAGATTTTTACCATGGTAAAGCAGGCTATTAAAAAGAATACAAGCGATTCAATCAAGCAGATGTCGGGAAACATTATCCTTACCGGTGGTGGAGCTCAGATGCAGGGTGCTGTAGAGCTTGCTCAGGAAATATTTAAAACATCATCTGTAAGACTTGGCAAACCCGAAAGCCTTGGTGGTCTTGAAGAAGAATACCGCAAACCGGAATTTGCAACTGCAATAGGACTTGTTGTAGCAAACAAAGGACTTGTAAAAGCCCGTGATACAAGACGCAGAACTAAAAAATCTGCAGGGCCAAAAAACGAAAACAAGGAGAACTTTCTTACACGTTTAAGAAAAATGTTTTTTTAAAATATAAAATAAGATGATTCATAATGGGAGGAAGTATGAATGTATCGGATTTATCAATTGTAGAGGACACAGGAGCTGGACCACGCTTTGAAGACATGGAAAATGCCAGCTGTCCTACCTGCATTAAAGTTGTTGGTTGTGGTGGCGGTGGTGGAAACGCCGTAAACCGCATGATCGAAGCAAAAATCAAGAACGTAGAATTCATTGCAATAAACACAGATTTACAGGCATTGGGCGGCTCTAAGACCGAACAGCGTCTTCCTATCGGACAGAAGGTAACCAAGGGACTTGGTTCTGGTGGACGTCCGGAAATTGGTAAACAGGCTGCAGAAGAAGATACCGAAATGATTACAAACGCATTGCGCGGTGCAAACATGGTATTTGTTACTGCAGGAATGGGTGGCGGTACAGGAACCGGTTCTGCCCCGGTTGTTGCAAAAATTGCACGTGAGCTTGGAGCTCTTACTGTAGCAGTTGTTACAACTCCATTTACCTTTGAAGGTCCTGTAAGAATGCGCCAGGCTAAGCTTGGACTCGAAAAACTCAGAGATGAAGTAGACTCTCTCATCGTAATTCCAAATCAGCAGATTCTTAATGTTGTAGATAAAAATACTTCGGTACCAGATGCCTTCCGTTTTGCGGATGATGTATTGCGTCAGGGTGTAGAAGGTATTTCAAATATCATTACAAATGCTGGAAGCGTAAATACCGACTTTGCAGACGTAGAAAACGCTATGAAAGGTCAGGGTAATGCTATTTTTGGTATTGGTGTTGGCGAAGGCGAAAACCGTGCAGTAGATGCTGCTACCAAAGCAATTTCTAATCCAATGCTCGAAGATTCTCATATTGACGGTGCTAAAAACCTGCTCATCAATATCTGTGCTTCTGACAAGGTTTCTATGGCAGAGGTTGACGAAATCTGTGGTATTGTTACCGCCAGTGCAGATAAAGATTACAACATGTACTGGGGACAGGTTATTTCTCCGGAGATGGGCGACAAAATTAGCGTAACAGTAATTGCTACAGGTTTTGATAATTCAAAGAGCGCAGGTCAGACAACTGTTTCACAGACAGTCGCAGAACCTGTTACTCCTGAGCCGGTAATTAATGATCCTAATGTAATTCGTTCAGATGAATTGGATTCTATCCTTAAAGTAAATAAGGAATCTCCATTCTCATTTGAGAAGAATCCGGACAAGAGCGAAGAAAGTTCAGAAGAAAAGAATTCTCCATGGGGTCCAAACCTTTTTGATGATGACGAAGAGGTTAGCGAACCTGTAAGAAAAACAGTTACCCGTCCGTCAACTTTTGCAGACCCTGATGATTTGAGTCAGCCTGCAATCTGGACAGAAAAATACAGCCGGGGAATTAATCTTTCTGACGACTAAAATATGACTGTAGAAATGCTTTTGGAGCAGTTCTATACAGATTTAATACTTGTAAAAAGAGCTGCCCAAAAAACGGCAATAACC
>JAFYDO010000232.1 GCA_017544745.1 Treponema sp.
CTCGGAAGATTCATCTCTTACTAAAAGAGATTTTTATAATTGGGCAACTAAAAACGCATTGCTGCAATCCTTATGGGTTATGTACAAAACAGATATTGACGGTGTAAATGTTCTTATCAATAAACTTTATTACCAGAAGGAAATTGAATCTGCACGCCAGAGCTTCTTATTATGGGTAATGGGTTTTGTATTTCTTTTTATTGCGTTTTACGAGCACTACCGCCTTATTGTTGTAATTGTTAACCGCAGAAAGATTCAAAAGCTTATTTATACCGACCCGGTTACCGGTGGACACAACAAGGATTATTTTATAAACAAATCAAAAAAACTTATAAAGCACCGACGCCAGCGTTATGCGATTGTTTATCTGCGCATGGAAAAATACCGCAACTATATAATTGCCTATGGACTTAAAGAGGGCGAAAACCTCATGGAAGATTTTTACCGTCAGCTTGGCAGTATGATTAAAAAACGTAAGGAGCTTGTTGCGCATCTTGAAAAATCTGATTTTGTTCTGCTGCTTAATTATTCAAACGAAGAACTTTTAAACATCCGCATGCAGACAATTACAAATGCACTCAACGAAAGTCGTCCTAATCAGTATCTGTATTTTTCTGTTGGTGCTTCGCGCATTATTTCTAAGAGTGATGATGTTCAGGTTAAGATTTCGGATGCTGGGGCTGCCATTTCTAAAAAGGCAAACAAGGATGATGAGGTTTACTGGTTTGATGAAGCCATGCGTGAAGAACAGGTTTGGGAACGCCGTGTAGAAGATGATATGGACAAGGCTCTGGCAAATCATGAGTTTAAGGTTTATCTGCAGCCAAAATATTCTACAAAAAAAGAAGAGTTGTCGGCTGCAGAAGCTCTTGTTCGCTGGATTCATCCTGAATTTGGTTTTGTATCTCCGGGCAAATTTATTCCTATTTTTGAAAAGAACGGTTTTATTATTCAGCTGGATGATTTTATGCTTACCGAAGTTGCAAAGCTTCAGGCACACTGGATGGAGCAGGGAAAAAAGCTTGTGCCAATTTCTGTAAACGTTTCCCGTGCACACTTTAGTCGTGATGACCTTGCAGAGCATATCTGCGAAATTGTTGATGAATACAAGGTGCCGCACGAGTTCATAGAGCTTGAGCTTACCGAGAGCGCCTTCTTTGATGACAAGCAGGTTCTCCTTGGAACTGTAAAAAAACTCAAAGACTTTGGATTTAAAGTTAGTATGGACGACTTTGGTGCAGGTTATTCTTCGCTCAATTCGCTTAAGGAACTTCCGCTGGATATTATCAAACTGGATGCACAGTTTTTCCGCGAGATTGATGATAAAAAACGTGCCGACCTTATTGTCGGAGACACCATCAAGCTGGCAAAAAAACTTGGAATGCAGATTGTTGCCGAAGGTATTGAAACACGTGAACAGGTAGACTTCCTTGCGGGGCAGCACTGTGATTTGATTCAGGGCTTTTATTTTGCAAAGCCGCTTCCAATCGAAGAGTTTGAAGAACGTGCATATCCTGCTGCGGATTCCGGTAAAAAAGACTCAAAGGGAAATAAGGCTTAGTCCAATTCCGCACAAAATGATTGCCGCACAGAATAAGCGGTAGAGAATGTGCTCTTCCTTAAAGAATATCTTTCCGCCAATTATTGTAACAAGACAGGCGCTCTGTTTTATGAGCGTCATTATTGTTATGCGGCTTTCGCTCATTCCGTTTGCAATGAACAGGGCCTTGTCGCCAATTACAAACATTATTGCAAGCGCCCATACCCAGCCGTTTTTAAAAACTGTAGGACTGATTTTTACTCGTGTAATGAGCACATAAATGCCGTAGTAAATTACCAGAAAAAGCATGTACCAGAACTGCAGCTGTGAGCTTGTTACATCGCGCATGAGGATTTTGTCCATAAAGCCGCTTATTGCATTAAGGATGCACGACGCAAACGCCAGGACTATAAAGATTGGTTTGACGGGTTCTGGTTGTTCTGGTGCTGGTGCGTCTTGTTCGAGTGCCGGGGTTTTCTTTTTTGGTGTTACGCGCAGCAGTAAGAGTCCGGCACAGACAATCACAAGTCCTGCAATCTGGTTTCCGGCCAGAACTTCGTGCAAAAAAATCACTCCGCTAAAGGTTGCAAAAAGCACGCGCGAAAGACTCAAAACTCCGTACAGACTTACAGGCATTTTTTTGAGTGAATAAAAACCGAATATCCAGGCTAAAAACATTACAAAGGATTTAAGTGCAATGAGGGCAAAAAAACGCGGCTCCATTCCGCCAGCCTGTCCTGCTTCGGGTATAACAAAAACAAAGGACATGAGCGTGTAAACAAAAAGCACTTCCATTACAGTGTTTTTTGTCATTGCTTTTTTCTTGGCAATTTCGCGTCCGCCTTTGAGAAGTCCGTATAGCAGAACAAGTAAAATCCACATCATGCTGTATTATAGCGAAAAAAATCCCAAAGTTGCAAATAGTGTGATATACTGTATATAGGAGTATTTTTATGAACAAATTGTTAAAAAGATTCGTTGTATTTTTAATGTGTTTTACCCTCGTAGCATCTTTATTTGCAGAACCAGCCAGTACTGGTGTAACAGACAGCGATGTTAAAAACTGGGCTAAAAACCTGAACTCAATTGTAAAGGAATTGCAGACTCTTGGTGTTTGGTCAGGAGATTCTATAAATGCCACTGCAAGCCAGAAAAATAAAGTTGACGGTGTTTTGAACAAATATGGAATAAGCGGTTCAAACTGCATGGACAAGTTTGGGATGATTACAAGCTGTGCAATTGTTGTTATTGCCGCAAGCGAACTTGATCCTCAGTCTGCAGCTGTTCTTAAGGCAATGGGAATGGACCCAATGGCCGAGCTCAAGAAAAATATTAACTCAAAAGATTATGCTGTTGTAGAAGCTAATTCAAAGGCCGTAATTAAGGCTTACAATAATCTTGATACAAGCAGCTTTGAGGATGCAAGTGCAAGTGCCGGCGCCGGGGATGATTATTCTTATGGCGATGAGGATCTTGCAGATTTTTACAGCCGATTGGGAAAATCCATTGAGAATGTTGCAAGTCAAAGCAGCAATCTGGACATGAAAGAAGCTAACGAAGAAGGAAAATATGTAAAAAGCATGTATGAGGCTATCAGCAAGGCAAGTGGTGACTCTGGTCTTCTTTACAAATCTTCAAAGCAGGCTTCTAAGTACAAAAAGACTTCGTATAAGAAAGGTACAAAAGTAAAGATTGATTATTATTGGGATACTGAAGATAAAAATCAAAGTAAGTATGAGTTGATTTTTGATTTGGAC
>JAFYDO010000233.1 GCA_017544745.1 Treponema sp.
CCTGCAGAAAATGTTGGAGTTATAGAGGAAATAAGGAAGTTGTGTGAATGGGGTAAAACTCCTATCTTTGGAATTTGTTTAGGTCATCAGATGCTCGCTCTTGCACGAGGTGCTAAAACAAGCAAATTAAAATATGGCCATCGTGGTGGAAACCATCCATGTAAAGATATGATTACGGGGCGTGTTTATATCACAAGCCAGAATCACGGATATGCTGTAGAAACAGATTCCTTACCGCAGTTTGCTGCACAATCTTTTACAAATGTAAATGATAATACCTGTGAAGGAATTACCTATAATGATATTCCTGCTTTTAGCGTACAGTTTCACCCCGAAGCCTGTGGTGGTCCGCATGATACAAACTTTTTGTTTGACAGATTCATCAAGATGATGGAGGCAGAAAATGAGCTTAAATAAATCAATCCATAAAGTAATGATTATAGGCTCAGGACCAATTGTAATTGGACAGGCTGCCGAATTTGATTATGCGGGTAACCAGGCCTGCAAAGCCTTAAAAGCTCTTGGACTAGAAGTCTGTCTTGTAAACTCAAACCCTGCAACTCTCATGACCGACAAGGAAATGGCAGATGAGATTTACATGGAGCCGCTTACACTCAAAACCCTCGAAAGAATTATAGAAAAAGAAAAACCGGACAGCCTGCTTTCAACACTTGGTGGACAGACAGGACTTACGCTCAGTATGGAGCTTGCAAAATCCGGATTCCTAAAAAGTCATAATGTACAGCTGCTTGGTGCCAGACCCGAAACAATTGATAAAGCCGAAGACCGTCAGATGTTTAAGGATACAATGGAAGCAATTGGTGAGCCGTGTATTCCTTCTAAGGTTGTTACGACCTATGAAGATGCCGCAGACTTTGTTCATAACGAAATCGGGTTTCCTGCAATTATTCGTCCAGCTTTTACACTTGGTGGAACCGGTGGCGGAATTGTAAACAACGACCGCGAGTTAGATGAAATTGCTCACAACGGACTTCACCGTTCGCCAATTCATCAGATTCTTGTAGAAAAATGTATTAGCGGCTGGAAGGAAGTTGAGTTTGAAGTTATGCGCGACAGTACCGGTAACGTAATTACTGTCTGTTCAATGGAAAACTTTGATCCGGTTGGAGTTCATACCGGAGACTCAATTGTAATTGCTCCTACAGTAACTCTTGCAGATAAAGAATATCAGATGCTGCGTAGTGCAGCACTTAATATAATCAGCGCACTCGAAATTGAAGGTGGTTGTAACTGCCAGTTTGCACTTAATCCCGACAGCTTTGAATATGCAGTAATCGAAGTAAACCCTCGAGTTTCGCGTTCATCAGCCCTTGCAAGTAAAGCGACAGGATATCCTATTGCAAAGGTAGCCGCTTTGATTGCAGTTGGTTTTACACTTGATGAGATTCCAAACTTTGTTACTAAAAAAACAAAGGCCTGCTTTGAACCTGTTCTGGATTATGTTGTCGTAAAAATGCCAAAGTTCCCGTTTGATAAATTTGTTTATGCAGCCCGCAAGCTTGGAACCCAGATGAAGGCAACCGGCGAAGTAATGGCAATTGGTCAGAATTTTGAAGAAGCAATTTTAAAAGCGGCACGTGGACTTGAAGTTGGTGTAAAGGATTTGAATCTTCCAGCTTTTGAAAAAGAGACTGATGCAAAAATCCGTGAACGTGTAGGGCAGTGTACCGACCAGAGAATCTTTGCAATTTACCAGGCACTCAAGCGCGGACTTATGAGTGTAGATCAGATTCATGAGATTACAAAAATTGATGAATGGTTTTTGTACAAGCTGGAAAAGATTGTGCAGATGGAGAGGGGAATTTTGGAGGGCCCTTCGAGAGCCTCAGGGACCACAGACAATACAGCAGGGACCCCGATGTTATACCCTCCAAAGTCTTTCAAAATGGTAGACACCTGTGCGGGGGAGTTCGATGCAGAGACTCCTTATTTCTATTCAACTACCGGCGGAGTTAATGAAGCTGAATTATTTTTAAAAGAGAGACACGGGGTTTTAGGGGCAGAGCCCCTAGGCGAAGGGGGTGTCGGCGCAACGCAGTGCGACGCAGGGGGAAGGCTTGCCCCCTCAAAGGGAACTATCTTAGTTTTGGGTTCCGGACCTATCCGAATTGGTCAGGGTATTGAGTTTGATTATTCTTCGGTTCAATGTATACGCGCATTCAAAAAGCTTGGTTACGAGGTTGCAATTGTAAACAACAACCCCGAGACAGTTTCTACAGATTTTGATACAGCAGACAGACTTTATTTTGAACCGCTTACTCCACAGGATGTAATGAATGTAATTGCTGTAGAAAAGCCGCTTGGTGTAGTAGTTGCTTTTGGCGGCGGTACTGCAATCAAACTTGCAAAATATCTGGACAGCCAGGGAATAAAGATTCTTGGAACCAGTGCCGATGCAATTGACCTTGCCGAAGACCGTGAACGCTTTGAAGAGCTTTGCGAACGCCTTCATGTAAACAGACCAAAGGGACTTACAGTTTTGAATGAGGTAGAAGCACTTGAAGCAGGCTTTAAGCTTGGTTATCCGGTTTTGATGAGACCAAGCTATGTTCTTGGCGGACAGAATATGATTATTGCCCGTAACAGTGCAGATATAAAAGAATACATGAAAATTATTACAAGCGGCGGAATTGAAAACCCTGTCCTTATAGATAAATACATGGAAGGTACCGAGCTTGAGATTGACTGTATCTGCGACGGCGAAAGTGTTTTGATTCCGGGAATTATGGAGCATGTGGAAAGAACAGGTATTCACTCTGGAGATTCCATTGCAGTTTATCCGGCCTGGAGCTTTACACCCGAGATGACTGCCGAAGTCGTAGATAAATCTACTGCTATGGCACTTGCTCTTGGTACTAAGGGTATTGTAAATATTCAGTGGCTCTTTTATAACGGCCAGTTAAATATCATAGAAGCAAATCCACGTTCAAGTCGAACAGTTCCTTATTTGAGTAAGGTAACAGGTGTTCCAATGGTAGAGCTTGCAACCCGCGCAATGCTTGGAGAAAAAGTAAGGGATATGGGGTATGGTACAGGTCTTTACCGTGCACCGGAATATTTTGCTGTAAAGGTTCCAGTATTCAGCTTTGAAAAACTTATGGATGTAGATAC
>JAFYDO010000035.1 GCA_017544745.1 Treponema sp.
AAGAAAAGTTTGCGCCAAGAGTAAAGCGGTTTGCACCAAGCGAGAAGGAATCGCCGTAAATGTTGAGGTTCAAGCCAAGTGTGTCATCAACAAAAATAAGCTGGTCAACTGTTTCCTTTGGCAAACTGTAAATGGAAAGATTTGCGTGTGCATTTTCCAAAAGGAGTCGTGGTTCAAAAAGCAGGTAAATATCATCCGGAGAAACCTGAGTTCCGTTGCGCTTTGTAAAAGGAACATTAAAGAGTCCTGCCTGAATAAAGAGGCTCTGTGTATAATTGTTTCCTATGAGCATTGTTGTTCCTGCATGCCAGTAAAGTTTTTCGATAGCTGCAATAACTTCCTGTCCCTGGTTGCTGTTGGAAAGAGGAACACCAATACCGCCTGCTATATCAAAACTAAAATATCTGTAAACACAGGCAAAACGTCCGTCTGCATTAAATACATAATATTTATTGTCTTCGTGATTTATATAGGCATAACCGCCAAGTGCAATTGGAGAAGACATCAAGCGTTTAACGTCTGCAATACCCATGCCAAAGTGAGGGTAGAGTACAGAGCCCGAAAGACCAAGCCAGCTTTCTGTAATCTTTGAAGCAATTGGTTTAATACCAAAATATCTTTGAAGGAATATGTCCG
Source organism: Treponema sp. (assembly GCA_017544745.1). The sequence goes on from JAFYDO010000035.1 coordinate 637, forward strand.
AACCAATAGGGTCGTAGGTTCCCATAAAAATACTAAAGTAATTTGAGTTTGTATCTGCCTTAGATTTAAATATTAAGGAAATCTCGTCAATCTTGAACCAGGCTTCTGTTTTGTGGAACAGCTCCTTGCTCAAAAAGTCCTGGGTGTCAATGGAGAATTCCAGATGTCCCCACATATTCTGGCTAAAATTGAACTGCCCCTGAAAGAATGCCTGTAAAGATAAATCAGGATCATATTTATCGGTAACTTCTTCGTTGGTCGAATAATTAAGCTTGCCACCTGAATAACCGCTGAATGCAGGCTGTGCCAGAACCTGAGTAGTAAATAGTATAAATGTTGCCAGAAAAAGGCTTATTTTTGCAGTTCTTTTCATATTGACTCCTAAAATATAGGTCTACACTAAATTATCGGCAAAATCAACCTTTTCCTTTAAAAAAGATTTTTCTCCTTTTTTTGTGCATTTTATCTTGAAAACTTGGCTTTTCGGTATATAATAGATGTTATGAGTGATTATCTTGACCCTAACAATGAGGAACTCTTAAAAGACTTTTTTGCAGAAGCTGAGCAACAGGTAGAGCAGCTGGAAAGCAATATACTCGTGATTGAAAATGATCCTTCTAATCATGAGGCTATAGACGAAATCTTCCGCGCCGCTCATACACTCAAGGGTGGTTCTGCTACAGTCGAAATGATGGAGCTTTCTCATTTTACACACTCCGTAGAAGATGTTCTTGATGAGATTCGTTCGGACAGAGTTGCAGTAGATGAAGATGTTGTAGACCTGCTTCTTACTTCCATAGATGTTATTAAGGCTATGCTCGAAGCAAGACAGAATGGTTCTGTTTATGAAGAAAATATTGACGGTATCATAGAAAAGCTTAAGTCTTATATACCTCAGAAGGGTGCCGCAGCCGCTCCTAAAAAAGCTCCTGCCAAACCTGCTCCAGTTGCAGCTCCAGCACCAAGTGCTCCGGCAGCCGCATCGGTTCCTGCAAGTGGCCTTACACTTCCACCGTTGTCAGAAGATGACTACATGGAACTCAAGTCTGCATGCGAAGGAAGCCAGGCCCTCTGGTGTGTTGCAGTTAAATTTGACGAAAACAATCCTATGAATACTGTAGGTGGTATTCAGGTTTTTGCTGCACTCAAGGCTGTTGGTAATGTTCTTAAAACTGTACCAGACTTTGATGCACTTTACGAAGATCAGTTCTACGAAAACGTATTCTACTATCTGGCTTCTTCCGAAACCGGAGAATCAATAGAAGACGCTTCTTTCTTAAGCGATGTAACTTTAATTACAGACGCACATCAGCTCAATGATGATAATTATGCAGGTGGTGCAGATTCTGCACAGCCTGTTCAAGCCGCTCCTGCAGCAGCTCCGGTTTCTGCACCTGTACAGGCTGCTCCTGTACAGGCAGCACCTCAACAGGCTCCTGCTTCTACAGAAGGTCAGGCAAAGGCCGCACAGATAAACGAACAGATTGCAGAGAAAAAAGCAGAAGCAAAGCCGGAACAGAAAAAGGATGCTCCTGCCGCTGCTGCTTCGGGACATACACAGCAGGGTTCAATTCTCCGTGTAGACTCACGCCGAATCGACAACCTGCTCAACCTCGTATCAGAAGCTGTAATCATCAAGGCTTCGTTCAACCAGCTTGCAGCTCAGACTGCCAGCGAACTGGTTAAATTCCAGACAATTGAATCACAGTTCCGTGAGCGCTTCCGTGGTCTTGTTGACGCAATTCCGGGCTTCTTTGATGACCTGCAGAAGGGTGTTCCACTCAACGAACTTAAAAAACGCATTGGCGAAGAATACGGCGACATGGGCAGCATGTTTGACCAGTATGAATCAGAAACAAAGGGCATAACCGGACGTTTCCGTTCATATACACAGCAGCTTGGTACAATTGCAGGCGAGCTTCAGGAAGGCGTAATGAAAATC
>JAFYDO010000234.1 GCA_017544745.1 Treponema sp.
ATCGCCGGAATACTTGCGGTCTGTGTTTGTGTCTACCCCAAGAATCGAAAGCTCGTTGGCAACAAAACGCGCCTTGAGCAGCTGGTTCATATCAAAATCAAAGGTAACAGATTCTACAGAGAACAGATTTTTCATCGGTTCTTTTTTGTTGGCAACCTGCCAGCCTTTCATATTAAAGGTAGATTTAATAAAGCTTATGTTGAGGTAATCTATATCACACTTGGCTTCAAAAATGCTTTCGCAGGTAGAGGTAATTACCTTGCGTGCAATAATATTTTTTGTAAGGGTAAGAGCAATGATTATGGCAGCAACAAATGCAACAGTAGCAATAAGAGGCATGAGTTTGATGCGTCCCTTGTTCTGCTTGATTTCGGCAGCCATAGTTGTAAGGCGGTTGAGTTCCTTTTTTTCAAACTGCATGTCTGTAGGAATTGCAATGAGTTCAACATCCTTTTTATTTTTTCCGGCAGGCTTAAAAAGAGATTTTACATAATTCTGATCTTCCGGAATAAAAAGCTTACCTATAATCTGCTTGTCAAACTGCTTTTGAGTATAAGACTTTTTAAAAAGCTTTGGCAGCTTACTTGCAGGATAAGTTTTGAGTTCCTTAGCAGGCTTAGCTGGCTTTTCCTTTTTAGCTTTAGGAGCTTTAGCTGGTTTTGCAGGCTTTTCTTTTTTAGCAATCTGCTTTGTATCTTCTTTTTTCATGACATTTCTCCTATTTTAACAACGAGTGGCAGCTTTGAAAGGAATACAACAAGTTTAGTTTTGCGTACTGCCGGTGCAAGGAAGGCACGCCAGTATTTGAGGAAGAGGCGTACAAGCCAGTAAACAGGAATATAAATTGCAAGCGAGAATAAAAGAGATCCCATAACGATTGTGTTATTAAATCTTGTAAAGCCAACAAACGGAATATCAAGCAGCCATGAGAAGAAAGGCCTTAGTTTTTCGATGTTAAGGAACCACCAGCCGATTGTGTCAAACAGGTTGTCCAGGGTTGGAGCAAGCAGCGAAAACAGGAAGGTGAACAAAATGAAGGATCCTTTGTTTATTCTTACAAACAAAAAGAATACTGTAAGAATGTACCATAATGCATTTGTTTTTGGCATAAAGCCCAGAATCATTCCAAGACACACTGCATGAGCAATTGCGCCGGGATGCACGTTGCTGTTGAGCGCCTTAAAAAAGCGTATGAAAGCTTTGAGCATATTAAAAATCTCCTTTTTTTTCTATATATATTCTATTCCAACAAAGAACAAAATGCAATAAAATAGTAGATATGAAAAAGAAACGGTCATTTTTGTTAGTATTGCTTTTATTAGTGCTCGCAGTTGGCGGATATTTTGGATGGACATATTTTTCGGAGAAAAAAACTTATCTTCCTTACAGTAAATTTTATGAATTGGCTGGAGCCGGACAGATTGATAGCGTTGTAATTAAGGAAGGCGGAATTGATTTTACCAGCCAGGGCAAGGATTTTAAAACTGATAACCCGGACTCGCCATTGCTGCATGAATATCTTTTGCAGAATGGTGTGAACGTAAAGGTAGAAAAAGACGGTGCCGAAATTTTCAACCTGATTTTTGATTTGCTTTTTTATGTTTTCTTTTTTGGGCTTATTATTGTTGTGTTCCGTAAGTTTATTTCGCCTAATACCTTTAAGGTTGTGCACAAGACCGGCGTTAAGTTTGATGATGTTGTAGGTATGGATAATCTTAAGCGCGACATGAGCCAGGTAATGAAGATAATGCAGAATCCTGCAGCCTATGCCGCAAAAGGAATCCGCATGCCAAAAGGTATTCTGCTGGAAGGTGAACCCGGTAACGGAAAAACTTTATTTGCAAAAGCTCTTGCAGGGGAGGCCAAAGTAAACTTTATTCCGGCTAAGGCTACAGATTTTGAAAGTATGTTCATGGCAATTGGTCCAATGAAGGTAAAACTACTTTTTCGCAAAGCCCGCAGACAGGCACCTTGTATAGTTTTTATAGATGAGTTTGACGGAATCGGTACCGTACGCAATTATACCGGCAGCGCGCTTGAAACAGAAAACACAAGAATTGTTACAGCCCTTTTGAACGAGCTTGATGGTTTTGAGCCAAGTCAGGGTGTGCTTGTGTTAGCTGCTACTAACTCTATACAGGCTCTGGATCCTGCACTTATCCGCCCCGGCCGTTTTGATGCACGCTTTAGAGTTCCTTATCCTGATTATAATGCCCGAGTCCAGCTGGTTCAGATGTATTGCCGTGGAAAAAATCCTGCCGCAGAATGCAGCCCTGAAAAAATTGCCCAGCTTACAGACGGCTATTCCTGCGCCAAAATTGAATCCGTTTTGAACCGCGCCGCCCTGCTTGCAGGACAGGCAGAGCGACCTGAATTTACGTTGGAAGATGTAAAGAGAGCATCGTCTGAATTGTAGCAATCTACGACTCTTACTTATGAATTAGCCCGTCCGCCAGACAAACAATCCATCCGGCCTTTGTCGTGCTTCTGTCTGCAACCAACGGAATTGTCTGGAGCAGGTATTCTCCAAGAGTAATCTTTATCTGTCCGTATTCTGAACCAGCGTTTATCTGCCCCTGAAGGTATTCAGGTATGTTTACAGTTACTTTTACATTTGCAAGATTTTCTGCAAGAGAGTTTCCTGTTATAAAAGGAACACAAAGCGGTTCAAGCTCTGCAGCAGGTACAAGATTAAGCGCCTTGGTTTTACTTGCATACACCTTTATAAAATAAGAATTGGTCACACCGCTTAAATCATAATCACGGAAGGTGCCGAAAGCGGTTTCCATAATTGCAGTTCCGTCTTTCATGCGGCCCATCTGACCTTCGCGGGAATCTTTGCCCTGGCCCTTCATGGTAACACTCAAAAAACGTGTACCGTCGCGCTTAGCAGTAAGCACCAGATTGTAGCCGCTTTCATCTATATAACCTGTTTTTAATCCGTCGCAGCCTGCAAGCTTTCC
>JAFYDO010000235.1 GCA_017544745.1 Treponema sp.
AACAAAACAACACTTGCACAGGCACGCAATACACTTACAACAATTGGCGAACGCTGGTACACCCCGCAGAACAGCGCAATCTTTATTAGCGGTAATATAAATGAACAGGCTGTTCGCGAGCTTATTGAACAGACCTTTGGCCAGTATTATTCTTCGTACTCAACTCCGGTTGGTAAAAAGTCTCAGGCAGTAAATCAAAAAAGAAAATTTGTCCTGCACAGTCCGGACTTTTCTGCAGATATGACTCAGATTGTAATGCAGTACACCGTACTCAATATGGAAGAAAGCGAACTTGCTGCAACCATGCTCAACAACGACAATTCCTTTTTTAAGTATAATCTGGTAAATCAGCCGACCTTAAATATTCCGGGAAACGAATATATAAATGCGGCAGGGGCCCACAAAAAAGACAGCTCCCGACTTATAATCCAGAGTCTTTTGCAAAAGCCGGAAGGAAAAAATGCGTCTTCCATTACATCGCTGGATCAGGCGCAGCTTTTTATAGACACCGTTCTTAGCGGAATTGACCAGACCAACTATATGGAATTTTACATTGCGCAGCAGGTGTGCATAAATAACCTTTCGCTTATCAATTCTTCTTCTACAGACTTTATGTCAAACCTTTGCGCTTATTGGGCAATGATGCCTTACGATTCATTTTTAGAAGAAGTGCTGGACAAGGATGAAGAACAGGGCTCAGGAAATTCCACCACTGCACTAAATCTTTTATCGCGCAGTACAAAGATTCAACAGCTGCAGCATGAGCTTTTAATTTCCAAGCTTCAGAGCGAAGAACCCTTTATTTTTGTAATCATAAATTCCAGCGACTACAAAAAGAACAAAGCAAAATACACTGCCGCAGGCTTTGAAGAAGTTAATGCACAGAATGCTGCCTGGTATAATCAAAGTATTTTCAAAAATTACCAGGATGCAGAACTTGCAGCCCTACAGGAAGAACTCAATTCCCAAAAGCAAAATGCAAATCAGACTGCTGATTATTATTCCACAGACTTTTACAGCGAAAACCTTGCGCTCATTCAAAAAGTGGAGCTCAACAACAAGATTCCTGTAATCACAAAGGTAAACAATAATTCGAGTGACATTACAATTCTTGTTTCTATAAGGGGCGGCAAACTCAACACAGCAGATAACAACGGCTTTGAAGAAGTAATGCTTAGTCTGCTTGCAACAAACATTCAAAAGGAAATTACAAAAAAGCAGCAGCAGGCAGTAATTCTTGGAAGTCCTGTAATTGATTATGAATGTAAAATCAAGACCGGAACAATAACAATTGAATGTGCACCTTATGACTTTGCTTCGTGCTGTCAGGCAATTTCTGATGCAATTATTTACGGAGACATTGTCCCTTCGCAGGCAGACCGCGCGGTTTCAAACTGCCAGTACAAAAAGCGCCTGGAAAACGGAAGCGTAACAAGACAGATGCTCTACGCTGTAATGAAAGAGCTTTACAACAAAAGTGATTATGTAAAAATCTTTGATGCAAAGGAAGAAATACTTACCAAAACCAGTTATCAAAAAATCCTGGAAGCCTACCCCGAGCTTCTGGATGCAAGCCGCTACAGTATAATTCTTACAGGCCTTGTTCCCCAGAATGCGCAGGAGGTTTTACAGCAGACAATGGGTATCCTTACTCCTACAAATACAAAACAGAATCTGCTTACTGTTCAAAGCAAGCTCAAGGGTAATACCAAAAAAACTGTTAAGCTTACACATACCTTCCTTACAGATATTCCTGCAGAAAAGGCGGGACCAATGCCTTCCAAGCTTATTCCTACAAAGGAATTTCTGGATCCTGTAATGTATGTGTTTAAGCTTCCGCAGACAGGAACAAAAGAAAATGCTCTTACACAGGCGGCGCTTAAATATCTGGAAAAGCTTGTTCAGCAGGAAATAGATTCTAACACAAAGCTTGAAACTGCTGTGGCCCAGTCAAACGAAGCCTACACAAATGCCGATGTCGCAATTTTTACTATTATAAACGTTGCAAACCAGAAAGAAGCCGATGCATGCTTTAGCAGGGCTGTTTCGCGCATGAATGAACTTTTGAATTCTTTTAATGCTGCACAGATCGTTCAGGAAATAAAAGATACTTGGACCGCACAGCTTATGACCGACACTCTTACAAACACCGGTACCGCACAGCTTTTGCAAAAGGGACTTGAAAATTTTTCTTATGAACAAAAATGCGAACTTTATCTGGAAGAATACAATTTTATTCAGACTGCAACTCGCGAAGATTTTATTCAGATAATGGCAGACATTCCCGCCCAGCCACAGTTAAGATTTTACGCTAAATAGATTTGTTTTGATGACGGACTCGCGCTTAGTTTTGGAGAACTGAGTCTACAAGTGTTTTAAATTCCTGATTTAAGAAAACCTTTGTATATGAAAGATTGTCGGCAATAGAATAAACGCCGTCGTGTTCTATGATTGTGTCGCCTTCTCCACGAAGCTCTACTACAGGCTGCTCATTCTGACCAAAGCGTGTCATTGCAAAGTATGGTTCTTTAGGAAGCTCTTCTGCCTCTTCGATTTCCTCGATTTCTTCAACAGGCTCTGTATCTTCAACAGACTCAACCTCTTCAACTGGCTCAGGGACCACGATGTCTTCTTCCATCTCAAAATGAGGTGTTTCGGCTATAAAGGTTATCTGAGGTTCTCCGTCGTCTTCCGGCTCTTCTGGTGCAAGGTCTCCAATCTTCAAGTCTTCATAGAAATCAGGATCTTCAATTGTTACAATAAAGTGAGAAGCAGGAGTTACAGCAGTCTGAGTCATATAATCTTCTACAGACTGAAGTTCTTCGATTTCTTCAAGCTCTTCTGCTTCTTCGATTTCTTCTACTGGTTCAGCCTCTTCAATTTCCTCGACAGGTTCAGCTTCCTCTATTTCTTCAACTTCTTCTATCTCTTCAACAGGTTCGGCTTCTTCAATTTCCTCTACTTCTTCAATTTCTTCAACGTCTTCGACCCCTTCGACAGGCTCAGGGACCGCAGGGATTTCTTCGGCGTCTTCTATTTCCTCTATCTCTTCAACTTCTTCAATTTCTTCAACAGGTTCGGCTTCTTCGATTTCTTCTACTTCTTCAATTTCTTCAACTGGTTCTGCCTCGCCAATTTCTTCAACTTCTTCTATCTCTTCAACAGGCTCAACTTCATCAAGAGCCTCTACTTCTTCTACTTCTTCGACTTCTTCAATCTCTTCAACCTGTGGTTCCTGAGCCTGTCGAAGGACCGGAGCTGCTGCAACATCAGTTACATTTACATTAAGACGAGAATTGCGGAGAACATCTTCTATTACACGACGAATCTCTTCGATTGTGGCACCGCCAATTCTACCGGAGTCTGCAGTGTTCTGTGCTTTAAGAATTCCAATTATATCTTCCCAGCTTGAATCAAGATAAGCATCAACCTGCTTTGAGTACTTGTTAGACTTACCGCCAACAGCCTTTTTGATTTCTTCCGAAAGCTCTGCCTTACGGTTTTCAAGCTGACGTGCAATTTGAGACCATTCAATTTTTTCTTTATTTTCAAGGTACTCGTTTATTATTCCAAACTGAACCTTTTTAATTCTTGTTTTGATTATGGTAAGGTAGTCGCGCTTAATATTAAACAGCAGAGAAGTTACAAGCAGCAGAGTCATAAATACGCAGATGTAAATAAGATATTCCATCTCGCGTGGAAGCTCAAAAAGCGAACTTGAATAAACTGCCGAAACTTTGAACTGACCGCTCAAAGGACTGGTCATCAAAAGCCAGTAAGAGCCGTCACTTTTTTCAAGAATGCGTTCAAGATTATTATTTGCATTTGCACCTGCTGCATTCGCTTTTTTCCAGGCGGTAATAACCGGTGCATAAAATTCAGAGCGCGAATCAACTGGAAGATTTAATACAAAGCCTCCGTCATAAGAACTGTCACCCGTTACAGGAATAAGACTGTCTCCCGCACGGATAATCTCCTGATTCATAAGGCTCTGTTCAAATTCATGAATTCCAAAATAACATACAAGCGTTGCAAAATAAGTATTATCAGTAATAAAGAATGGGAACGAAATTACAATGCGGTTGTTAGTTCTGTCTAACAAAAATCTGGTCTGAGGATTATCAGGATCTACTAGGAGACTTTCGCCGTCCAGCTCGCCCGAATCCTTTACAACATCGCTGTAAAGCTTGTAGGTAGTACTAAGGCTTACCCGCTTAAGGACATCAGATTCATAGGAACTGTAATGCAGGGTACGACCGTTCTTTTCTATAAGACGCATACCTTCAAAGCCATAAGAGCTCAAATCATCAAAAAGACGCGCTGTAAGATTTTTACGGTCAGTTGCATCCTTTTCTGACGGAGTCTGATGTGCATAAGTTCTTACCGCAGATGACTTTAAATATGCATCATCTCCGGTCTGAATCTTGGTGAGGATATTGGAAATGTAGGAATTGCAGCTTTGAGCAAGTTTTTCGAGCTGCCCGTTCTTCTCTCCAATTTTTGCCTGGGCATAGAATTTTGTTTCAATCTGCGCCATTAAACCGGTATGCGCAAAAAAAACAAAACCCGCAAAGAGAATAAGGGCGGTTAGA
>JAFYDO010000236.1 GCA_017544745.1 Treponema sp.
GCCTGTAAAATCTATCATGAGCTTGGATTCCAGCCAGCAGAAGAAAGCTTTAACAAACACCGCTTTGGCTGGAAGATGGCCGGACTTTTAACTGGAATAGATTTTAGCGCTCAATAATTTTTTAAGAAAAAATCAAATTCTCTTGACATGTTAGTCTTTGCTAACTATAATCTTATCGGTTAGTGGGGGCTAACATGTTCTTAAGCCGTTAGTTAGCGAAAGCTAACTTCTTTTTTACACTAATTGTTAGTCTAAACTAACCATGATAGGAGCAATAATAATGCCTTTGAGTATGGTTGGCGACGGAGAAGAGTTCTTAATCAAAAAAATCAGCGGAAAAGAAGAAGTCAGGCGCTTTCTTGAAAACCTTGGCTTTGTAGCAGGGGCACAGGTTAGTCTTGTTTCAAAAATCGGTGGAAATGTAATTGTCCAGGTAAAAGACAGCCGTGTTGCAATTAGCAAAGAAATGGCACAGAAAATAATTGTATAGGAGATATAAATGACTTTAAGAGAAGTAAAAAAAGGGCAGACAGTTACTGTCCTTAAACTGAATGGCGAAGGTGCGGTAAAACGTCGCATCATGGACATGGGAATTACCAAGGGTACAGAAATCTTTGTACGCAAGGTTGCACCACTTGGAGATCCTGTGGAAGTTACAGTTCGTGGTTACGAGCTTTCTGTCCGCAAGGCAGATGCCGAAATGGTGGAGGTACAGTAAATGATTAAGATTGCACTAGCTGGAAACCCTAACTCGGGAAAAACTACGCTTTTTAATGCGCTCACAGGTTCAAATCAGTTTGTTGGAAACTGGCCTGGAGTAACTGTAGAAAAAAAGGAAGGTAAGCTCAAAGGTCACAATGGCGAAGTTGTAATCATGGACTTGCCTGGTATTTATTCTCTTTCTCCATATACTTTGGAAGAAGTTGTATCCCGCGATTACCTTGTAAAGGAACGCCCTGATGCAATTTTGAATATTGTTGATGGTACAAACCTTGAACGAAACCTTTATCTTACAACCCAACTTGCAGAGCTTGGTATTCCAATGGTTGTTGCCGTAAACATGATGGATGTTGTAAAAAAGAACGGCGACAAGATTCACGTAGAAGCAATGCAGGAAGAACTTGGCTGCCCTGTTGTAGAGATTTCTGCTCTTAAAGGAACAGGTTGTCTCGAAGCTGCAGAAATTGCAGTAAACAAAGCAGAAGCTAAAAAGCCAATGATGTACAAGCATCGTTTTGAAGGCTGTGTAGAGCATGCTCTTGCTCATATCGAAGAAGCAATTGTTCATGACCTTCCTGAAGAACAGCACCGCTGGTATTCAGTTAAACTTTTTGAACGCGACGAAAAGGTAATTGCTTCTCTTGGTGTTAGTGCCGACAAACTCAAGCACATCGAAGCAGATATCAAATCCTGCGAATCTGAACTCGACGATGATTCAGAATCTATCATCACAGCAGAACGCTACAAGTATATTGAATCAATCATCAAAAAGTGTGTAACAAAAAAGAACCGCACAAAGCTTAGC
>JAFYDO010000237.1 GCA_017544745.1 Treponema sp.
CTTGAGCTTTTGAATCTTTTTGAGCCAGCCGCCTTCTGCTTTAATTTTCTTTTCAGAAACAAGCTGGGCCAGCACCGGGAATACAGATTCAACATCTGCAACAACAGAAATTGAAGCTTCAAGAATTTTATCAACCTCTGCGGCATCAACATCAATATGAATTATTTTAGCATTAGGACAGAATTTACTTACAAGACCGGTTGCCCTGTCATCAAAGCGTACACCTGCGGCAATTACAACATCTGCTTCATTCATGGCAACATTGGCAGCATAGCTTCCGTGCATACCAACCATTCCAATAAAGGACGGAGAATCATTTGGAATACAACCCAGTCCCATAAGACTTGTTACAACAGGCAGTTCATAATTATTTATAAAGCCCTGAATACCGGCAGAAGCCTCGCTTGAATTACAGCCGCCTCCACAAAAGAGAACAGGCTTTTTGGCACCTGCAAGCAAAGAAGAAATATCTCCCATCTTCTGGGCATATTCATCAATTGGAGTATGAAATCTTATATCATGAACTCTAACCTTTGAAATATCAGGCCATTCGTCAAATTCACATTCCTTAAGCTGAACATCACGTGGAATATCAATAAGAACAGGCCCTGGTCTTCCGTTGAGTGCAATTTCAAAAGCGCGTGGAATTGCATCCAGCAGTTCTTCAGGGCTCTTTACAAGAATAGAATGCTTGGTTATTGGGAAAGAAAGTCCAAAAGTATCTGCTTCCTGAAAAGCGTCTGTACCAATCTGAGTTGTATTTACCTGACCTGTAATTGCAATAATTGGAACAGAATCTGCACGTGCATCTGCAATTGCAGTTAAAAGATTGAGCGCACCTGGTCCACTGGTAGCCATACATACAGCAACATTTCCTGTAGAACGTGCAATTCCCTGGGCAATAAAACCCGCAGCCTGCTCCTGGCGCACAAGGACGTGACGGATTTTTGATTTGTTCAGTTCATCATACAAAGGCAGAATCATACCGCCTGGAATTCCTGCTACTGTATCAATTCCATACATTTCCAATAGCTTTACAATAATCTGTGCACCAGTTTGTTTCATAAAACATCCTCAAGAAGAAAAAATATAATTGATTGATAGTAACATATTTTAGGAGTGGATTCAATGACCCAGTTGTATTTCGAACAATGCTCCGTGTGGCTCTACGTTTCCGCCGGTAATCTGGGCACCTAGAGCAGAACATAAAGTTTTAGCAATGGACAGACCAAGCCCGGAGCCGCCTGCACTTCTTGTGTGTGCTTCGTCTCCGCGATAAAAACGTTCAAAAATATGAGGCAGTGTTTTTTTAGAAATACCCGGACCGTCATCACTTACTCTAAGAAGAACTCCATCTTCGTTGGTTCCGGCATCCAGGGTGATTGTACATTCTCCACCCGAAAACTTTACGCTGTTTGACACAAGGATTGTAATAATCTGATGCAGCATTTCGGGGTCTGTTTGGGCAGACACATTGTCATCACAGACAATTCCAAATTCCACTGCAGGAGCGACCGCAGCAAATTCATCTTTAACTCTGTCATACATTTCTTTAATAGAAATCTTTGAAATCTGAGGCTTTATGCGTCCGCTTTCTATTCGCGAAATCTGCAGAAGGTTTTCTATAATTGCGTGCATGGACTTAGATTCATTCTTTATTGCATTAAGAGATTTCTCGAGCTGTTCGGGATTATCCTTGCCCCATCTGAGCAATAGATTTGCCTGCCCCGAAATTACAGTAAGCGGTGTATTAAGCTCGTGAGAAACATCACTCGAAAACTGTCTTTCACGGTCAAAATCTGCCTTGATACGCAAAAACAGTTCATTAAAGGTTCTTGAAAGCTCATCAATTTCGTCATCACGTCCACTCAACGGCAGCTGACCATCAAGATTTTCTGTTGTCATAGTCTGTGCAGAACGGGTGATTTTTACTACAGGACTGATTGTATTTTTTGTAATAAACAGAGAAACAAGGAAAGACAAAATCAAAACCGGAATTGCCATTAAAAGCAGCGCCAGCGGAAGCTTGGAAAAAATAAAGCTAAAGGAATCATTTTCTATATTAAAGGCAACAGCGCAGACAATCCAGGTATTCTTAATATAGTGAGATTCTGCATAATAAAGGATATCCAGGTCTCCGTCAAAAAAATAATCCTTTTCAAAATAACGCAGAGCTTTTCCTTCGGAGGGTTTGAGCAGTGGCAGAAACGGATCATTTGTTGCAAGTAGATTTTCGTTTTTGGTATTGTAAACAATATAGGTCATGTAGTAAGGAATATCTACAGTGTTTTCATTTATTACATTTTCAAAAACCGATTTTTCTGCAGCCTTAAGCTGTGCAGTCTGATTAACTTTTACAAGATAGCGTACGAATAAAAGAAAGCCCAGGGACAGGAGAAAAACCGCTGTAGTAAGAATAAACATAAAGCGTAACGAGAGCCGTACCGCAAAGGATTTTCGCATCAACCTGTTACCTCATCAACCCATCATGTATCCGGCTCCACGCACAGTTTTAATATATTCACCTTTGGAATGTTCGCCTATTTTTGTACGCAGGTAGCCTACATATACATCTACAGTATTTTCATCTATAAAGTGATCCTTGCCCCATATTCCATCAATAATCTGTGATCTTGATAAAACCTTTCCCTGATTTTCTACAAGAAGTTTTAAAAGAAGGAACTCTGTTTTGGAAAGAGGAATCTCTGCTTCATTTATTGTAAAGCTCATGCGGTCAATATTTAAGGTAAGATCTGCAAAAGAAACGGCAGCTTCTCGTGGCTGAGTAAAGTTTATTCGCCTGAAAAGTGCATTTATGCGTGCAAGCAGTTCTTCTATTTCAAAGGGCTTTGGAATATAGTCATCGGCACCAAGATTAAGCCCGTTAATTTTATCTATTGTTTCGCCACGGGCAGTTTCCAGAATTACAGGTATTGTAGAAACAGCGCGTATACGGCGCAAAACTTCCAGTCCGTTTAATTCAGGAAGCATAATATCCAGTAAAACTAAATCAGGTTTTTCACTTTCAAATTTTTCAAGGGCTTCGCGGCCTGTTACCGCAAGACAAGTGGAATAGCCTTCATGTTCAAGCTCAGGAATTACAAAGTCAGAAATTCCTGTATCATCTTCTACAATCAGAATTTTCATGAATACCTCGAGTTTTTATTGTAACATATTTATTCTGCTTCGTCTGTAAATTCTTCTTCCGGTATATCCGGCAGACTCTGATCTTCAGGAAATTCTTGAGCCTCTTCTTCCTGATTTTCAATATCTTCCTGCTCTTCCGGAAGATCTACTATAAAAACAGCGGGCTCTATAAGATTACCATTAAAGGATCGTATATTCTGAATCCTCATAGAAAATTCATCAGAAACCATTATAACAAAGACCTTGACCGTATCGCCCCTGCGGTTAAACAAAAATCTTGTACCGTCCGGTAAAGGTTCTCCATCTATAAAAATAGATTCAAGTCCCATTGAACGAGGATTAATGCTCTGTGTAAAAATAATTTCAACTATTATTGTATTATCATTAAGACGCTCGCATTTTGTATCTGCAATTTCAAAGGCAACATCTTCCATGTACATACGGTTACCTCTGTAATGAATAATGCTGTCTGCGTCTTTGCGTGGTGTTTCCGGATTAGTAAAAAAAGGCTTATCCTGATCAGGAGGTAAAGGAGGAAAATCCTCCTGACCAGGGTTTGCCAAAAGACCTGCACAAGGCATAGTCATAAAAAAGGAGAAAAAAAGAAAATGAATATAGCTCTTCTTGAAGCAATTCATGGTTTTAGTATACAACATAAACCTCCACAGTGAATGAGAATTTGGCAAGTTTTTCCTAAGAGTTTTCTTAGAATCGACTTATCGCATTTTCAAGATTCTTAGAATTTTTTTCGCTATATTTCTTTGCAGAAAACAAATTGTGCTGCCAAAACATACACAGCACAAACCATCCAATAACTATAGGAGTTACAGATATGAAAAAGAATTTTTTATCATTATTATCAAGTTTTCTTATTTTTGTAAGCTGCACAAA
>JAFYDO010000238.1 GCA_017544745.1 Treponema sp.
ATAGATTTCGCTCAGTTTTTTAAGTGCTGCAAGACGTATTTCCTTGATTTTTGCGGCACCTTTACCAATTACAATTCCTTTCTGACTTTCGCGTTCTACACACAAAAAGGCACGTATCCAGAGCTTTTTGCCCTCGTTACGATGCTCAACGTCTGCAACCTGAACATAAACTGCGTGAGGAATCTCATCTGCAAGCCGGTTGATTGCTTCTCCACGGATAACTTCGCATATACGGAAGGTAAGATCCTGGTCTGTGTAGGTTTCTTCGTCGTAAATAGGGTTGCCGACAGGAGAAATATCGTACAGGGCGCGCAGAACTTCGTTTATTCCATCATCTTTCTGTGCAGACATTTCAAGAATACGTTCCCCAGGTATTTGCGGCAGCGTGTTTTTAATAAATTCACGGATTGCAAGCGGTTTTGATGCCGGAAGGTCAGTTTTATTAATAGCAACCACAGTCTTTTCCTGAAGCTTTTCCAGAAGTCGTGCCGTCAGAGCTTCTTCATCTCCCGGCTGGCGTGTGGAATCAATTACATAAAGTACACCGTCAATTCCATCCAGCTGACTTTCTGTAACATTGCGAAGGCGCAGGTTCAGTTTTTTTTCTGACTCGTGATAGCCCGGAGTATCTATAAAAATAAGCTGTCCAAGAGAAGTATTTACAATTCCCTTGATTGCATTACGTGTAGTCTGTGGAATTGGAGATACAATGCTAACCGGTTCCTGGCAGGCAGTATTCAAAAAAGTAGATTTACCGGCCGACGGTCGACCAATAATTGCAACAACTGCAGTTTTTAAGGTTTCTGTGGTTTCCATAAATGTAATTATAGCATATTTATCGTAGATATGATAATATCATATTATGCCTGAGATTGTTACACAAAACGGAATGCCGGGGCCTTTTGGGGCTAGTCTGGCAGCGGATGGTGTTAATTTTTCTATATATAGTAAGGATGCCACATCGGTAAGCCTGTGCCTTTTTGAAAACGACATGGCGCAAAAACCTTATGCAGTGGTTCCTTTTGATCCGGTAAAAAATAAGACCGGTGACATCTGGCATATCAAGCTTTGCGGGGCAGGGGAAGGAACTCTTTATCTTTACAAGGTAGACGGACCTTATGAACCAACGCGCGGACTGCGGTTTAATCCAAACAAATATCTTTTTGACCCTTATGCAAAAGCCTTTACAACCGGCTCGGTTTTCCGTTCTTACAACCGCCAGCATAAACAGGGCTTTTCTGCAAACGAAGGCGGCGAGCTTCAGGACCTTTCGGACTTTCCAAAATGTGTTGTAGTTGATGATAATTTTGATTGGGAAGGCGACAGACCGCTCAATTATCCGCTTGAAAAAACTGTAATTTACGAAACACATCTTAAAGGCTTTACTGCTTCTCCTAGCAGTGGCGTTGCTCCCGAAATTGCGGGCACCTACAAAGGTTTTGCGTGCAAGGCAGATTATCTTCGCGACCTGGGCGTAACCAGCGTAGAGCTTCTTCCGGTTTTTGAATTTGACGAAAACGAAGTTGCAAATACAAATCCCCGCACGGGTGAGACACTTATAAACTACTGGGGCTATTCTACAATAGGATTTTTTGCGCCAAAGACAGGCTATGCTGCAGACAGGTCTCCTGGTGGTCCGGTCCGCGAGTTTAAGCAGATGGTTAAAGACCTTCACAAAGCAGGCCTGGAAGTTATCCTCGATGTTGTTTACAACCACACAGCCGAAGGAAACGAGCGCGGTTATACCTTTGAATTCCGCGGACTTCAGAACAATGTTTATTATTCACTGCCGCAAAACGACAAGCAGTATTATATGAATTTTAGTGGCTGCGGAAACAGCGTAAACTGTAATCATCCGGTTACGGGACAATTTATTTTGGACAGCCTGCGCTATTGGGTTTTGCAGATGCACGTAGACGGCTTTCGCTTTGACTTAGCTTCTATTCTTACACGCGCGCCAAACGGTGCTCCTATTCCTTATGACATGCCGTCGCTCACTGCAATTATAAGCCAGGACCCTGTTCTTGCTAAGACAAAGATTATTGCAGAGCCATGGGACTGTGCAGGGCTCTATCAGTTGGGAGGCTTCCCTGGTGGTACCTTCCCTGGTGATAACCGCTGGTCCGAATGGAACGGACGCTTCCGTGATGACATACGCCGTTTTATCCGCGGAGATGAAGATGCCGCAACTGCAGCCGCTACACGAATTGCCGGAAGCTCCGACTGCTATAATCATTCCGGCCGTGCGCCAACTGCTTCCATAAACTTTATTACCGCACATGACGGCTTTACTCTCAACGACCTTGTTACCTACAACCACAAGCACAATGAAGAAAACGGTGAAGAAAACCGCGACGGTTCTGACGATAACTTGA
>JAFYDO010000239.1 GCA_017544745.1 Treponema sp.
CAAACGGATTGTCTGCATAGTGTGCATAAAATACCGGGAACAGAGGACTCAAATCTGTTTCGCTAACCTGCAGATTAGAAGAATAGCGCATACCCTTTGTAAAGTTGTAGGTAAAACCAATTCCGCCATGTACAGTATGCGCGAAAAATCTGTTTATAAGCTGCAGAGATTTGTAACCGCCAAAAAGACTTACATAAAATTCGGGAAGAATATGAAAATCAAAGCTAAGGCGTCCACCGTAGAAAAAGCCTCGTTCATAAGGAAGATTATTTTCCTTATTTTCGGTAATGCTCCAGATGCCGCCAATCGCTTCGGGGTTTATATAAAAACGGTCGCTTATTCTGGCAGAGTATCCCAAAGAAACACCGTAATCAATATAGCGTTCTGATTTAATTCCCTTTTCAAAAAGATTAATAAAGGTTCCCTGTGCAGAAATTAAAAACTTGTCGTTTGCACGCAGCGTTAACGGTGCAAAGTCCAGACTTGCAGAACCACCAACACTTATGTCCCCAATTCCGTTCATAAAATAAGTATAGGTTGGCATTACTCTTATCTGAAATTCCGAAGCGTTGAGCGCGACAGTCCCCTTTGCAAAACCGCACAGAAAAATGAGAAATGAAAAAATGCTAAGAAATCTAATTTTTTTCATCTGCTACCAGTTATACCCGTTATTGTCCAAGCTTGTTCTTAAGGCTTTCAAGACCTGACTGAGCACTGCGGTTACCAGGATCCTGCTTGAGTACCTTTTCGTACATCTTCATTGCGTTATCGTAATCCTGTTCGATTGTGTAAATATTTGCAATATTATTCATTGCAGCTACAGAATTGGCTTTTAAGAATTCTGACTTTGCTTCTGAATAACGTTTTGCACGAACAAGTGCAACTCCAATCTTATTGTGGTCTCCGGTTTTTCTTACGCGTTCTACAATAGGATTCAGGTCTGTACGGATATAGTTATCAATTGCGGTTTTAAGCTGCAGGGCTATATATGAATCATCAAGTACCGGAAGATTTTGCGATGCAACATTAAATACAACAGGCTTGTAAACAGTCCAGGCATCTTCAAGAAGAATAAATTCATAGTCGCCTTCGTCGTCATTCATAATCTGCTTAAGAACTTCGGAACCACGCTTACGGCTCTGAGTAAATCCGCCTTCGAACATTGCCATAGAAAGCGGGAGATATACTTTATTTGCTTCTTCATCAACAAAAACAGAATCTACATCTTCAAAATGATTTCCTACAGCACTTGCAGAAAGAGCAAGATCTACAAATACAATAAAATCATCAGGGGTTGTCATATAGGCACAGCTTATACCCTGAGACTCAAGACAGGACATAAGAAGAATTGCAAAGTCATCGTAGTCTCCGCTAAGACATTCCATAGTCTGCAGAGGATATAAAACAGAATCTTCTTCTTCGCTAAGATGATATTCTGTAAACGGCGTAAGCTTGTCTTCTGAATAAGTTATACCTGCACAGCGCAATGCAAGGAACATAGCAGCTGTAAACTGGAAGTTTCTGTTCATACCGGTTGCAAGCTCGTTACGTGCAATTCCCGCAACAGATTTTGCAAAGTTTTGAATCTCCGGGGTTTCCGAAGAAACAAAGGTACTAAGAGCTGCAAGATCATCCCAGACAAAAGCATTGCGGTTGCGTACAGTAAGGGTTACGCTCTGTTGAACCTTTCTTTTCTGGCCGAGCATCTGGTATTCAATTGTAACGTTACCAGGAATAAGACCGTTTTCGCTAAACGACATGATTGCGTCAGAAAAATCTATGTAAAGAGGAATGTCTACGCTCTTATAGCGGTTGAGCTTTGAAATAGTTCCGCATTCAATTACGCTGGAAGTATATTTGTCGGCATCAAAGTAAATATGAACGTTTCGGATTTCGGCAGATTCATGATTTTTAATTGTAAGAATTCCGCATTCATTATCGCGGTAAATACGGCTGTACGACGGATAGATGTCTCCATACTGCTCAAGCGAAACAGTAACTGCCTTGGATCTGCTTTTTGAAGAGCCCACAGATTTATTGATTTTAATTCCTACACCGCCAAAGAAGCCTGTATTAAAGTTGGAAAAATCTTTTTTTACATAAGAAAGATAACCGCCCTCTACAGTAAGAATAAAATCTGGTGTAAATCTAAAACCAAGGTCTGCATATCCGCGGTAATAAAGACCGGTAGGATTATAAGTATTGTAAACATCATTTGCTTCGCGCACATTTACATAACCGGAATTAACGCCTGCTCCCCCGCCTATTCCAAAATAAAGTCTGCTCAAAGGAAAAAAATAGAATCCAAGTCCAAGTCCACCGCCATAAAGCTGAATAGGTTTATTAAAACCATCCGGTTTAAAAAGCGTATAGTTACCTTCCACTCCAAAAGTCAAAAAATTAAAAAGGTTAAGATCTGATTGAAGAAAACCGGAAAATCCAATTGGCATCTGTTTGTCTAACTGAATATTTACAGCAGGTGCTGCAGTAAAAGTAAAATCTAAAGCTGTAAGTGGA
>JAFYDO010000240.1 GCA_017544745.1 Treponema sp.
TCATGAGCGAAAGCACCAGTCCTGAACGAACTATGGACTTTTTCTTGGTGGCCGGAACATCATTTTTTTTCATATTATAAGAATAATAAGATTGCGGAATTTGTTCAATTGATTTACAATAATATAGTACAAATCCCCTATGGTTTGCTGGAGGAGTTCTGATGTCTGCCAAGAAAGGTCTTTTTTCAAAGGTTGGAAAAACAAAAATAATCCCGTTGGGTCTTAAGATTCTGCTTATTTTTATAAGCATTATCCTTCTTTCAAATTTTGCTACAAATTTTCTGTCAATCCAGCTTTCTAAAAAACAAATTATCAATCTGAACAATACAATCATGGTTGAACAGCTTAAGGAACTGTATACAAACGCTACCAACCAGTTTCAGATCTACAATTATTCAGATGACAAGGAAGGTTCTGTAGACGCCCTTAGAAAAGTTGCAGAATCGGGTTTTTCAAATAAAAACAGTATTGCAATTGGTGTAATGCCAAACGGAAAGATTTCGTTTGCAGCCAGTGCAAATATGTTTTCACACTGGGATGAATTTTATGACACCGAAAAGCTTGATCAGCTTAACGAAGACCTTGCAGCAGACATAAAAGAAGGCTCAATCACATTCCAGAACAGTGACGGGGAATATTTTGGAGTTTATAAATATCAGACAGACTGGGGCTACTATCTTATCCGTGCAGAAAAACGCTCGGACCTTGATGCAAACACCAAAAACGTTTACCTGTACACACTTCTTATAATCATTGTTCTTACAATTGCATTTGTAATTATTGGATGGCTCATTATAAATCACGAATTCCGCCCTGTAAGAACAATTACAAACGATCTGTACGAAATGCAGCAGCACAAGCAGCTTGAACTCATAGATCTTTCTCATGCAAAAAACGACGATATTACATATCTTGCGGCTTCGTTCAACTCGCTTTCTTCTTCTGTAAACAATCTGCTTGGAACTTTCCAGAAGTTTGTTCCAAAGGATGTTGTTGCCAAGGCCTATACCGACCAGGGAATCGGACTGGAAGGAAGCCAGCGTGAACTTGCAATGCTCTTCTCTGATATCAAGAGCTTTACTTACCGAACAGAAACTCTTGGTAATGACATCATTGACGTTCTTAACGTTCACTATAACAAGGTAATTCACAATGTTCACGAAAATGCGGGTGTAGTTGGTTCCATCATCGGAGACGCTATTCTTGCAGTTTACGGAACACTGGATTCAAAACGCAGTAAATCCTACAACGCAATTCAGGCTGCCTGGGATATTACTCATTCAACTGCAGAGCTGCGTCAGACAATGAAGCTGCGCCGCCAGGAAGTAGAAAAGAAACGAAAGCTTACGGAATCTGAGGAAAAGATTTTCCTTGCAGTTTCTCTGGATGTAGGTGTTGGTATTGATGGAGGAAACGTTTTCTACGGAAACATCGGTTCCAACGAGCACATGGCAAACACTGTAATTGGAGACAACGTAAACTCTGCTTCGCGTCTGGAAGGACTTACACGAATCTATCATCTTCCGGTAATTGTTTCTGCCTATATTAAGGACGAGGTGCTTGCAGAAACAACAAGGTTCAGATTCTTTGAAATTGATACGGTTCAGGTTAAAGGAAAAACTCAGGGTAAAAAGATTTACTTCCCGTTTGATACCAACGAAATGGATAATGAACTTCTTGTAAAATACGAAACCTTTGAAAAGGGCTTGCAGGCATACTACGACGGCGACTGGAAAACCGCCCGCAAGGAATTCAAAAATTCAGGACTGGAAGAGCTTATTCAGGTATTCATGGAAAGAATGGGTAACAAGGGCGCACCAGAAGGATGGAATGGAATATGGACAATGACAACAAAGTAAAGAATTCAAAAAATAATTTGGATCAGAGACATAATGAAGTTCTCCTGTTTTTGAATGAGGAATTAAGCCGTCTTCAGACTGTAAATTCAAGCGATTCCTATGACCTTGAAAAAGAATATGCAAAAACCAAAAAGAACCGCTCCTTCTTTTCTATAGGGCTGCTTTTGGGAAGTCTTCTTGCAGTTTTCCTTATTGCCTGGGGAATTACAGCCGGTATTGAAAAACAGAACTCCGAAATTACGGTAAACCTGGCAGAGTTTGAAGGCCTTAATATCAAAAACCTTCTGGATTCTGTTTCCAAGGTTCAGACAAATTATGACAATGCAATGAAAAACAAGACTAATCTTGTTTCCGATAAAGAAATTGCGCTCAACAAGGCTGCAGAAAAACGCGACAGTGAGCTCTTCCTTATTGATTCCCTTACCTTGGATGCAAAGCAGACCAAGACTCGTAAGGAAGCAGTTTATAAGGAATATGAAGAAGAAGTTGCTCTTGTGAACGAAACTTATGACCCGCAGATTGTTCAGGCAGAACAGGAGCTGCAGGAATATAAAAAGCAGCTGGATGAATATGACACTGCAAAGCTTGAATCTGCACGTCAGCAGGAGCAGGCTCTGGATAGTGAACGCCGTGTTCATCAGCTTGAAATGGATAAGCTTGCAAAGCGTTACGAGGACCGAATCTCCGAGATTCAGGATGCCTTTAGACTTGAACGACAGAATAATTCAGATCAGATGCGAAAATCGGTTCAGGAGGTTTCTCAAAAATACCTGAATCAGATTGCAGAGCTTGACCCGGATCTGCGTGGTGAAAAATCGCGTTCTCTGGTTCAGAGTCTGAATGCTCAGAAAACCCAGAGCTTTACACCGGAGCTTTATAATGGAGAAGAGCTTGTAAAGGATGATGTTATAAGCAAGGGACTCGAACAGTTTAATGAATCTTATGCTCAGTATGTAAATGTCCGTGCTCCAATGGAAGCAATTCCTTACGAAAATACAATGCCTTCGTATCTTGATGCTTCTAAAAAGCTTGTTGATACAATGGGTCAGACCTTTAAGGATACTTCGCTCAAGTTCTATGAACAGAAATACGAGCTTGCTGCAAAAATAAACGAGCTTGTTGCACGCGAAGACAGACTCATGAAGGAAAACGAAGCAGAAAAGGCTCAGATGCGCAGCGATTTTGCACGGGAAAAGGCAGAGCTTGCTCAGGATTATGTTGCTGTTTATGACGGTATGCTTACAGCAGTCAAGGCTCAGGCTGTTGTAATTTCGGCCCGCAGCAAGGAAAATATCCGCATTTATGTAGTCGAAAGCCAGCGTGGTCACATAACCGCAGACGGTGTTGGCGCCGAAATTAAGGGAACCAAGACTGTAAAGGGTGTAATTAAGCCTATTGCCGATGAACCGGGCTTTTACCGCTTTGAAAGCGCTCTGGACAAGAACGGAAACCCTGTAGACTTTGATTTTGCCCTCATTGCCGCCGGTCAGACCGTAAAGGTTTCTGCCAAATAGATTGAAAATTTACTATATAACTGTTAAATTATACCTATGGATTTAACAGAAAGTACAGCCATCCTTCCGGTGCGCATTGGTATAGATATTGGTTCTACGACTGTAAAGGTCGCAATTCTTGATGAAAATGACAAATTAATCTATGGCGATTACCAGCGTCATAGGGCAGATATTCGCAATACAATCATAGTAGTTGTTAACAAAGCACTTGATTTTCTTGAAAAACAGTGTAAAGAGGGAGCTTCTCAGACAGTAACAGTAAAAGTTACCGGTTCCGGTGGTCTTTCTGTATCCCAGTGGCTCAATGTTCCTTTTGTACAGGAAGTAATTGCTGCCACAACCTCTGTAAAAAAGCTTATTCCCGAGACGGATGTAGTAATTGAACTTGGTGGCGAAGATGCCAAGATTACATATTTTAAAGGCGGAGTAGAGCAGCGCATGAACGGTACTTGTGCAGGTGGTACGGGTGCCTTTGTAGACCAGATGGCAGCTCTGCTCGAAACCGATGCAATGGGGCTCAACGAGCTTGCTAAGGGTGCACAGCAGATTTATCCTATTGCAGCCCGCTGTGGTGTATTTGCAAAAACAGATATCCAACCGCTTATTAACGAAGGTGCCCGCCGCGAAGATATTGCTGCTTCTATTTTTCAGGCAGTTGTAAGCCAGACAATTAGTGGTCTTGCCTGCGGTAAACCAATCCGCGGAAACGTTGCCTTTTTGGGTGGACCTCTGCACTTTCTGGATCAGCTGCGCCAGCGTTTTATAGAAACACTCAAGCTCAAGCCGGAAGAAATAATTGTACCCGAAGATTCCCAGCTTTTTGTTGCAAGCGGTTGTGCCTTTAGTGCAGAACGCAGCTTTACCGGAGAAGCCAGTAATTATAAATTCCCGACAATTCAGGAATTCCGCGACAGCCTTAAAAATCTTGTAGGTGCAGAGCTTAGCGAAGTTCAGCGTCTGGAGCCGTTGTTTAAAAATCAGGCAGAGCTTGATGAATTTGAAGTACGCCATTCGGAGCAAAAAGCAAAACGCGGAGACCTGGACAAAACCCACGGTCCGGTTTTCCTTGGTCTGGACTCCGGTTCTACTACAACAAAGGCTGTCCTTATAGATAAGGACGGACGAATCATCTGGAATTTCTATGCACATAATCAGGGTAACCCTGTTGAACTTGCAGTAAAGGTTCTTAAGGATCTGTACGCAAAGCTTCCGGAAGATGTTTATATTGCACGTTCTGTTTCTACCGGTTACGGTGAGGCCTTGTTCCAGGCAGCGCTTGGTGTAGATGCGGGCGAAGTAGAAACCATTACACACTTCCGTGCTGCAAACTTTTTTGTACCGGGTGTAGAATTTTTGCTGGATATTGGCGGACAGGACATGAAGGCCCTGCGCATGAAGGATGGAGCTATTGTTTCCATTCAGCTAAACGAAGCCTGTTCTTCGGGCTGCGGTTCCTTCCTTGATAACTTTGCAAATACCATGGGCATGGACGTAAAGGAATTTGGTAAGATTGCGCTCATGGCACAAAAGCCTGTAGATTTGGGCAGCCGCTGTACTGTATTTATGAACAGCCGTGTAAAGCAGGCCCAGAAGGAAGGCGCTTCTGTTGCAGATATTGCAGCAGGTCTTTCTTATTCTGTAATTAAAAACGCGCTCTTTAAGGTAATCAAGCTGCGCAAAGCAAGTGATATTGGAAGCAAGGTTGTAGTGCAGGGTGGTACCTTCTTTAATGATGCAATTCTGCGTGCCTTTGAAAAAATTGCAGGTGTAGAGGTTTACCGTCCTGATGTTGCGGGGCTCATGGGTGCTTACGGTTCTGCGCTGATTGCGCTTGACCAGTGGGAAGACCTTATGATGCCAAAGCCGGGTGAACCGGAAGGAACTGTACACGATGTAAGGTCTAACATTGCTAAGCTGGAAGACCTTGAAAAATTTAAGGTTTCATTAGACCTTAAGCGTTGCGGTAAATGTCAGAATAACTGTCTTCTTACTATTAATACTTTTTCTACCGGAGACCAGAAACGTACCTTTATTACGGGTAACCGCTGCGAAAAAGGTGCAGAACTTGAAGATGAAAATAAATCAAAAATTATAGATGCAAGCAATAAGAGCAGCTCTGCCCTTGATGATGATGCAGGGCCTTTGCCAAATCTTTTTGCCTGGAAAACAAAGAGGCTTTTTCATTATGTTCCGCGTAAACCGGAGGATGCACCTCTTGGAGATGTAGGTATTCCGCGCGTACTTAATATGTACGAAAATTATCCGCTGTGGTTTACATTCTTTAATGAACTTGGTTTCCGCGTGCTTTTGAGCCAGAGATCCAGCCGTAATGTTTACGAAAAAGGTCTTGAAACAATTCCTTCGGAGTCGGTTTGTTATCCTGGAAAAATAAGCCACGGACATGTAGAGTCGCTGCTTCAGAGAGGAATAAAATTTATTTTCTATCCTTGTGCTCCGTACGAACGCATAGAAGACAAGGGTGCAGGTAATCACTACAACTGTCCTATTGTAACAAGTTATCCGGAGGTTCTGCGCAATAATATTGATGTACTGCGCCAGGATTCTTCCATTCTTTTTATGGATCCGTTCCTGCCTATTTATGACAAGGCAGCCCTTGCAGAGCGTCTTACCGAAGAGCTTTTGCCAAAGTTCCCGAGCCTTTCAAAAGAAAAAATTCATGAGGCTTTGGAAAAGGCCTGGGCAGAACAGGAGCAGTTTAAACTTGATGTTCAGCGTGCCGGCGAAGAAGCTCTGGAAGAAGTAATTACCAAGGGTGGAAGCGGTATAGTTCTTGCAGGACGCCCGTACCATCTGGACCCGGAAATCAATCACGGTATTCCAGAAATGATAAACGGTCTTGGACTTGCTGTCTTTACCGAAGATTCTCTTGCTCATCTTGGAAAAATAGAGCGTCCTCTGCGCATTGTAGATCAGTGGACTTATCATAACCGTTTGTACAGAGCTGCTCAGTTTGTTGCAGAAATGCCGGACCTTGAACTTGTTCAGCTTACTTCCTTTGGCTGCGGACTTGATGCTGTAACTGCCGATCAGGTTGATGAAATCCTGCGTGCTAAAAACCGAATGTACACACTCATTAAGATTGACGAAGGAAGTAACCTTGGTGCTGTACGAATCCGTATTCGTTCTCTTATAGCCGCTGTAAAAGCCCGCCGCAGAAATAACGTAAAACGAAGCTATAAATCATCTGCTTACCAGCGCGTTGTGTTTACCGAAGAAATGAAGTATACACACACAATTATTGCGCCGCAGATGTCGCCAATACATTTCCGTTTGATTAAACGCGCCTTTGAATCTGCAGGCTACAATCTTGTTGTGCTTGATTCTGTAGATCCTAAGGCTGTAGATGCAGGTTTGCGCTATGTAAATAACGATGCCTGCTATCCTTCGATTATTGTTGCAGGCCAGATGATGGCAGCACTCGAAAGCGGTAAGTATGACCTTGAGCATGTAAGTCTTTTGATTTCTCAGACAGGCGGTGGCTGCCGTGCAACAAATTATATCGGCTTTATCCGCCGTGCGTTAAATGATGCGGGTTGGGGACATATTCCTGTAATAAGCCTTAGTGCACTTGGACTTGAAGAAAACCCTGGCTTTAAGCTTTCTGTTTCCCTTATCGATAAGCTTGTAAAAGCCTGTATGATTGGCGATGTATTTATGCGCGTGCTTTACAGAGTTCGTCCTTACGAAGCTGTACCTGGCAGTGCTAACCAACTTTACGAACAGTGGAATGATAAAGCAGAAGCCTTCCTTAAGCTTGGTGCCGGCTGGTCTGGTTATCACAAGCTTCTTAAGGGAATTGTACGCGACTTTGATAATCTGCCGCTCAAACCGGTAAAAAAGCCTCGCGTAGGTGTTGTTGGAGAAATCCTTGTAAAATTCCATCCTACTGCAAACAATCATATTGTTGAGACAATAGAAAAAGAAGGCGCAGAATGTGTAATGCCGGATCTTGCAGACTTTTTCTTCTATTCATTCTCGGTTGATATTATACGACATAAAGATCTTAAGTTTCCGCGCAAAAAGGAACGAAATGCAAAGCTTCTTATATGGGCGCTGGAGCTTTACCGCAGCCAGATGAAGCGTTACCTTAGAAGGAGCCGTCGTTTTGACCCACCTTCATCTATTTACGAAATGATGAAAGGTGTCGATGATATAGTACAGCTTGGAAATCAGACCGGAGAAGGCTGGTTCCTTACTGCAGAAATGGTAGAGCTTATACACGAGGGTGCACCAAGCATTGCCTGTGTTCAGCCGTTTGCATGTCTTCCTAACCATGTTACCGGAAAGGGTATGATTAAGGAGCTCAGACGACGATTCCCTTCTGCAAATATCAGTGCCATTGACTATGACCCTGGTAGCTCAGAAGTAAATCAGCTCAACCGTCTTAAGCTTTTGCTTTCTAATGCACCGGTCGGAAAACATCCTGACGAACAGGCCGACGGTATGATAAAATTACAGGATGGTTCTCTTGTTAAAGGAGAAATAAGCAGAGCAGAGGGTGCTACCGATGTAGATCCTGCAGAGTAGGGGAAGTGTTATGATGAAAAACTTGAAAAGGAAAATTATTGCGGGACTTGTCCTGTTAATGACTTTTTCTCCATTGTTTGCGGCTTATAATTCCTGGGGTATTCCAGATTCTTCCGAAATTAGAAAGGGCCTGGTAGAACGCTGGTTTGAAGCCTCGCTTGATGATGTACGCATGAACCTTCCGGAGATTTATGATAACAATGCCGGAGAAAAGTTTCAGGTTCGCCTGGAAGAATCAGA
>JAFYDO010000241.1 GCA_017544745.1 Treponema sp.
GGAAATGTACTGCCATCTTGCAGACCGCAAAGGCTGGAAAACAGAAACTATGGAAGCCCAGGAAACTGAGGTTGGCGGATTCAATAAAATTGTAACTTCTATTAGCGGTAAGTTTGTTTACGGAACTTTGCGCTGGGAATCGGGAGTTCATCGTGTTCAGCGTGTTCCTGCTACTGAGTCGCAGGGACGTCTGCAGACTTCTACTGCAACTGTTGCCGTTTTGCCGGAAGCAGAAGAAACAGAAATTGAAATTAAACCGGGTGATGTCCGCATTGATGTTATGCGTGCGGGTGGACCTGGCGGACAGTGTGTAAATACTACAGACTCTGCAGTTCGTCTTACTCATATTCCAACGGGTCTTGTTGTTATTCAGCAGGATGAAAAGTCTCAGATTAAAAATAAGGAAAAGGCCTTCCGCGTTTTGCGTGCACGACTCTTTGATCTTGAAGAAAGCAAAAAGCAGGAAGAGCGTGCGGCTGCTCGTTCCAGCATGGTTGGATCTGGTGCGCGTTCTGAAAAGATTCGTACCTACAACTTTCCGCAGGACCGTGTTACAGACCACCGCATAAATTATTCTGCACATAACCTTCCTTCGTTTATGATGGGAGAAATGGACGACATGTTAGACGCGCTTAACGTTTATGCCAAGGAAGAACAGCTGGCTGCCGATGTAACAACGCTGGAGAGTAATGCATAGGTGAACCAGGAGGGAGAGACACTATGAACGACTACACACTTAGAACATTCAGAGCCTTTGCTACAAAAAAGCTGCAGGGAGTTTCTGCTACACCGGATCTTGATGTACAGGTTTTGCTGCAGCATGCAATGCATTATGACAAGACTCAGCTTTTACTTTTTGCAGACAATCATATTCCCGACGAGCAGCTGGAATGGCTTTACAACGCAATCGAAAAAAGAAACGCAGGGCTGCCTGTTGCCTATATTACCGGCCATAAGGAATTTTACGGCTACAACTTTTTTGTTACTCCTGAAGTTTTAATTCCAAAGCCTGATACCGAAGTTTTAGTTGAACGCGCCCTCGAAATCATCCTTGAAAAAATGGAAGACAGCTCAAACATTGAACCTCTTAAGATTTGCGACATGTGTACCGGCAGCGGCTGTATCGGCATTTCTGTTATGAAGACGCTTTATGCTGTAGATAAAATTCCTGTAGACAAACTTCCTCAGATTACCATGGTAGATATAAGCTCTCACGCGCTGGAAATTGCAAAAAAGAATGTTGCAAGCCTTTTGCCTCAGCAGGAAATTATTAAAAAATTTAATTTTGTACGCTCAAATCTTTTTCAGAATATTGATGATAAGTTTGACCTTATTCTTACAAATCCGCCATATGTTCCAAGCAGCATGGTAGATGAACTTTTAGCCGACGGACGGGGTGAACCAAGACTGGCCCTGGATGGAGACATGGTAATTGAGTCTCTGGAAGGAGATGAGTTTAATACCGACGGAACTTCTATCATCAAGCAGCTCATCTTACAGTCTTGCGAATACCTCAACTTTAACGCTACAATCTTAATGGAAACCGGCGAATACAATGCCCTTAAAACAGCTGAGTTCGCCCAGACCCAGGGTTTCTCCACTCAGATTCACACCGATCTGGCCGGAGAATATCGCAATGTAGAAATGAGCTTGTGAGTACAAAAACAATTTTTCATTCAGATGTAGATAATCCTCAGGAACTGCTGCAGGAATTTTTTGCGGCTAATGACTATCTGTCTGAACCCGAAAAAACTCAGATTTCCAAGGCCTGGGATTTTCTTGTAAACACAACCTCAAGCGAAGTTCGTTCCAGCGGCGAACCTTATTATGTTCATCCTTTGCGCGTAGCCCATATTCTTGCACAAAACAAACTCGACAGCGAAACAATTATTGCGGCCCTGCTCCACTCAATTAATCAGCATGGGGCAGATATAGAAAAGGTTCGCGGGGCTTTTGGAGATGCCATTGCCGCCATTACAGACACGACAAACAAAATTTTAAATATTCCTATAAACACCAAGACAATTCATCAGTCGGATGCAATCCGCAAAATGTTTTTTGCAATGTCCGATGATGTACGCGTGCTTTTTATCACTCTGGCAGACCGGCTGGACCGAATGCGGAATATTAAAAACCTGCGCCCTGAATATCAGAAGGTAATTGCCGAAGCAGCCATTGGTGTCTGGGCCCCTCTTGCAGAACGAATGGGTATGCAAGCCGAAAAAAATGAGTTTGAAGACCTGAGCCTTAAATATACAAACCCGGATGCCTTTCAGCAGATAAAGGCAATTGTAAGCCAGAAGTCAGAAGAACGCGCAGAATATCTTGACA
>JAFYDO010000242.1 GCA_017544745.1 Treponema sp.
ATTGCCGACGCCTTTGGAATTACCCAGGATACAATCATCAGTGTAAACAATATCCGTCAGTCACGACTTATTCAGCCGGACCAGTATCTTAAAATTCCTTCTATGCCTGGAATCCTTTATACAGTAAAAAACAACGGAGAAACTCCACAGACCATTGCCGAAAAATACGACGTAGATGCAACCAAGTGTGCACTCGTAAATTATCTTAGTACATCAACAGAGCTCAAGGCCGGCTATTCACTTTTTGTACCGGATGCAGAGCTCGACTGGATGACCCGTCAGGAAATCAACGGAGATTTATTCAAGCGTCCGCTCAAGGCACGCTACTGGCTCAGCTCTTCTTACGGCTGGCGTGATTCTCCATTCAATACAGGTTCACGTTCGTTCCACGGTGGAATTGATATGGCCGTTAGTCAGGGAACCCCAATCTATCCTGCAATGGACGGAAAGGTTACCACAGCCGGCTACAACGCAACCTACGGAAACTACGTAATCATCACACACCATTCCGGCTACAAAACCCTTTATGGTCACATGAGCCAGATTACCTGTAAAGTAGGTAACTTTGTATACGCCGGTTCAACCCAGATTGGTAAGGTCGGCAGTACAGGTCTTAGTACCGGTCCTCACCTGCATTTTACAGTTTACAAAAACGGAAACACAATTAATCCGTTGTCCGTTCTAAATTAGGAATATGCCAAAAAAACACGTCCTTTGCTTTCTGACAGTTTTACTTGTTCTGCTTTCTTCCTGCGAAAACTTCATGAAGGGCAGTGGTGTAAAGGACGAACTTAGCAAGCTTGTAGAAGAAGCAAATGCG
The DNA here is from genome assembly GCA_017544745.1 of Treponema sp. Next base: position 821 of record JAFYDO010000242.1, read on the forward strand.
CCGGAGGTAGAGTTATATATTGCCTGCGACCCAAAGTATGGAGTTGTTGCTCCAAGCGGTTATGTTTCATACAAAACTGGTCAAAGCTTTAATCTTGTCTTTATAGAAAACCCAGGTTATAAATTTGTTCGCTGGCAGGTACAGGATAAAACAAGCCTGCAGAATGTACCAAATGCCCTTAGCTTTGAAGATGCAAATTCCAAAGAAACAAAAGTCAAACTTCTTAGCTATACTAAAAACCTTTATATCAGTCCTGAATGTATTGAGCTTCCAAAAATAGAAAGCTTTTATCCTGCAGAACTGGATGGTGGCATTTTTGCCAATACACCAGTAAGAATTAAATTTAATATGCCAATTACTCTTTATGATGATGCTCTGGACCAGATGGAAAGTGAGCAGATTATAAAGATAATTCAGACTTACCCGTTGCACGATGGAGAGTTTACCGATATTACCCGGTATTATAATGCGCCTGTGCTTTCGGATGATGGAACTACAATTCTTGTTACTCCAAAGGCTCAGGAGCTTTCGGCTTATATTCAGACTCAGAATGCAGAAAGCCTTATAAGGGTAAAGGTTGCCTTTAACTCCGGAATAAATGCGCTTGTTAATGGAACTTCGCTTTATCGTTATGTTCCGGATGCTACAAACGATTCCTTTTATTTTAGAATTAATTCTTATGTAGAAGATAAGCCTCCGGAGCAGCTTTATTTTTTAGCAACTCGTGATGCTGTTTTTTATGATGATGCAGCGCAGGATATTACAATTGATATTTCTACTCTTAAAACTATTCCCGCTGGTTTTGTAGAAGGGAATGCGCTTTCTGCAATTAGTGAACAGAATGTTTATGACCGTATGGCCGGTGAGTATCTGTATTTTTACGGAGAATATAAGGACCCAGACAGCGGCTTTGATACCATTCTTGTTGAAGAAAAATATGTAAATACAAAGGAAGGTATTCCCGCCCCTGACAAGGATTGGATAAAAGGAGACGTTTCCGCAATCCAAAAATGGGATACTCCTCTTGGTACAACCCGTTTTATTCTAAAATACAAAATCAAGTCTGATGACGGCGTAATTAATTTTAGAATTACACCAAGCGATTTTTGTGGCAACCACTCACAAGCCCAGACCTTTACAATCTTCAAAAGCACCCATATAGGCCTTGAAAATGTCGAACCGTTTAACTGGTTGGGAAATGAATCAGATGATGAAAATATATATAACTGGTGTATTTTGGAAGAAGGTTGGTCGGATATTCCTTCGGCAGATATCCTTAAAACCGTCAGGATTTCCTATGATTGTCTGTCAGAAGGAACTGAAGAAGTAAAGGGATATACTAAATATTTACAGGGACATGAATTAAGGGAATCTATATTTAAAAATATCTGTTTACCACCACATTATTATTCTGTGTCTTATAAAATTGGAGACAAAGATTATGTTCCTTTTGATTTTCATGCAACAGAAGAAACTTTTGATACAATTAAGGTAGCTTCCTGGATAAAGACCTTTGATGTCGATTCTATAGAGGGATTATGTTTTAAGATCTTAGTGCAGGATATACTTGGAAATATAGAAGAAAGGGAATATCAGTTTCCGGGATTAGCCAAGATTGCCTGTGTTAATGATGGCATGGATCCTTATTTATTCTATGTTTCTTCTGATTATCCGTTTGACAGTCTTTTAACTATTGATTCAAATGACTTTAGTCATGAGCAATTTGATGATAACTATTTTGCTGATATATTTGGTTTAGTAATCTGTAAAAATAAGAACCTGATTGGCCCGATACGAACCTTGGATATTGACGATTTACTGTTGGGTTCTCCAATCGAAGCTGATTTTTCAATACAATCTATTTATCTGGAATCAGCAGGTGAAGGAACTGGTAAGCACAATATTATTGTAAACTTATCAAATAATGCCTGGAAAATAAGCAATACACAAACCTACGATTATCTTTTTATAAGGTATAGTACTTCCCAGTGTACTTATGAAGGTACTCAGATGGATGTCTGGACCATAAAGGAATTTGAAAAAAATAATAACACCTGTACATTTTTAGTAAATACAGAAGAATTATATGAAAATGGTTTGAATGTAGTTGTCTGGGGTAAAAAGGGTAATGAACTGTCTGAGGAAGTAATATATTCTGATACAAACATGTTCCTGCATTCAAATTCAGTAAAAGATAATTCTGCTCCACTTTTTGTTGATATGGATCGAACCATGGACAATCTGGAGCTTGTCTTTTCATCCTGGGATGAGTCTTTAAATTATAGATATGAAGAATATTTTATTCATCCTGAAATAAAAGAGTTTATAAGCGGTCTTGATTATATAGAGTGGTGGACAGATGAAGTTCCAGAACTTAAATATAAGGCCGGGCAGGAATATAACTGGAAGGAATTTGTTCTTCCAAATTGGGATTTAGATTCTCCAAAAGGAAATATTCATATAAAAGCAGTCGACAAAAAAAATAACAGCTCTGAATGTGTGTTCCCTTATGTTTTTTATGATAATATGTTTGCCTTTGAAGTAATGGGTACAACCGGAGAAGACAGAAGAAAATTCTGCATGCCAAATGAAATTAAAGAGTGCAGAAATTATGAATTAATAATTTCAAGAGAAGATGATCTTTCTCAAGTACCTTGCAAACTTGCGTATAACATTAAGGAAAATGCATCGCATTATTTTTCAATAAGACCTTATTCAACAGATTATGTAATAAATCTTTCAGAGTCTTTGCTGGAAGAAAAATTTGACGAATTAAATGAAGATGATTTTTATATAAATATACTGGACTCGCTTGTTAAGGTTACATTCACTGCGTCGTTACCAGATTATTCTATTATCAATAATACAGAAAACTATGGCGTCTCCAATGCAGTCTACATGTACTGCGGAGATATCACAGATTTTTCAAGCAAAATAGTGTTCCTGGAAAACGGTGCAATGCTGTCATCAAATTATCCGGCAATTGTTTATACGCTTGTAACAAAGCAACCGTACGAAGAATGCAAAGACTGGGATATACAAAAGTGGGACAGACGCCGCAAACAGATAGGAAAAGAATATTTTGACTTTAGCGGTTCAGTAAGCACCGATATTTACGAAATCCCGCTCGATCAGATTTCCCCAGGCGAATGCTACATCATGGTTGCTCATTTCTCCGACGGCAGCATCAAATACAGCAGCGTACGACAGAAATAAAAAAGGAGCCCGGAGGCTCCTTTATAAAACTACTTCCATTCCATTCCATCCATAGTCCGGATAGAACCGTCGGCATTAAAGGTAAGCTCGCGGAACTTTACGTTGCGCTTCTGGTTTACGCCGTTGGAGCGTTCGCAGTCGTGGTAGAAAAGGTACCACTTGCCGTGATATTCAAGGATTGAGTGGTGGGTTGTCCAGCCCAAAACCGGAGTAAGAATCTTGCCGCCGTAAGTGTATGGACCGTAAACATTTTTGCTGGTTGCATAGCAGAGCAGGTGGGTTGTTCCTGTTGAATAGGTAAAGTAATAGGTGTCGCCTTTCTTAAAGAGCCATGGGTCTTCAAAGTAGCGGCGGTCTTCGTCTTTACCAAC
>JAFYDO010000243.1 GCA_017544745.1 Treponema sp.
ATCAAGGTGTTGATTGCATCTGCCTGAGCAGCACCAGGAATTTCAATATAAATGCGGTCATCACCCTGCTGTCTGATTACAGGAGATGTAAGACCAAACTTATCGATACGGCTTGTAAGGTTTTCGATGGCATTTGCCATTGCTTCCTTTTTAAACTCTGCAGCGTTATCGGCAGAAACAGAATCTCCCTGTGCCTCTAAAACTGCATCCAGGTCTGCCTTTACAATAACGTTCATACCGCCGGAAAGATCAAGACCAAGCTTTACAGAATTGTCGTAGTAGCGTTTGGCCTTTAAAATCTGGTCGCGGTACTTAGACTGAATTACATTCATAAAATCAAGCTCTGTATCGTAAGCTTTAAGAACATCGGCAACGGTCATTGTTTCCGGTGCCTTCTGGCCGTAAGATTTATACTGCTTTGCGGCAGCCTTATTAAGCCATGCAAATTCTCCGTCTAAAACAGCAGATGAATCCTTTGCCAGATTTTTGATTGTACGTACATCTTCTGCAGCCTGACTTTCGGCATAGTTCTTGATGTTTTCTGTAGACCCCAGTGCAAGCTGCTGAACTTCCTTAGGAGTTCTTGCATACCAGCTGATTGATGGCCAGAGGAAAACGAAACAAAGAGCAAGAACCGCAAGAAGAATAACTAAGCGTGTTCGTTTGTTCATTTTTATTTTACCCCGAATTATTTATTTAGTTTCTTCCGAAGCAGCTTCTGCCTTAGGAGCTTCATCTTCTTCGGCTTTCTTTTTTCCAAATGAAAATTTCTTTGCTTTCTTTTCTGCAGCTTCTGCTTCAAGCTTTGCCTTTTCTGCATCTGAAAGTTCTACAGAAGAAATAGCAGTACGATTGAATTCGATTTTGCAGTCATCGTCAACCTTAACAATTACAGTGTTTTCCTTTACAGAAGAAATAACTCCGTGAATACCACCGATTGTAATTACTTTATCGCCTTTTTTAAGTGCAGAAAGCATTTTCTGTGTTTCCTTCTGCTTCTTATTCTGAGGGCGAATAAGGAAAAAATAGAAAATTACAATGATAAGCAATAAAGGAATAAAAGATCCTGCCATGCTAGCTGGACCTGCAGCCTGCTGTGCGCCAGCTGTCAAAAATGGAATGAAAGACATATTTTCCGTCCTGTTTTTTTATTTTTTTTTGATATTTATATCAATTTTATAAGAATATCATTTATAAGGGGGTATGTCTAGTGTGTTTGCCCTACTGTATCAGCTGAGTAAGAGCTTCGTTGAGGCGCTTGTAAGAAGAGTCATTTGGATTAATTGCGACAACCTGCTTGAGGTAGTACTGGGCTTTGCGGTAGTCTTTTTTGTCGTAGTAGATTTCGTAGAGGCGGAAAAGAGCATCGCTGTTGCGCGGGTTTGCAATGAGGCTTGAGCGTAGGTCTGCAAGTGCTGAATCTTCGCTGCGTTCAAGGAAGCTTCGGCGGTAGTAAAGATAGCTCTTTATTTTTGAAGAAGAATTGGTGAGCATGGAATCTATAAGCTTAATTGATTCGTCGCGCGAAAGGACTTGTGTACTTGCAAGAATATAACTTTGAGTAATTGCTTCGCTTGAAGGATTTGACATATATGCCTTTTGCGCAATTTCCATTGCTTCCGCTTTTTTATTCAATTTAAGACAAACTGTTACATGCTTGAGTATAAGACTTTCGTTGTCGGACTGCTTTTTTACAAGACTGCTGCTTATGTTGTATGCTTCCTGCCAGTTTTCGCGCTGAATAAGTCCGTTCAGGGCATAAATCTGTGCATCAATATTTGAAGGGCTTTTTTCAAGAACAATGGCTGCAAGTTCGTCGGCGTACTTCCCTGCTACAGGTCCGTCGGTTGCAGAAGATATTTTTGCAGCAATAAGGATTGCCTCCACGTTGTCGGGATACAGCTGCATTGCTTTTTCGATTGTTTCTGTTGCAGCAGTAGTATTCTTACTCCAGTCAAGCTGAACACGTGCGCGGAGAATAAGATAATCAATATTTGTATCATTCTGGCGTGCATACATATCAAGCAGCGAAACCGCATGAATATAATCATTTTTTTCTATAAATATCTTTGCGCGGAACAGAACAAATTCCAGATCATTAGGAGTCTGCTGAAGTACACGTGCTACATATTCTTCGGCAGCGGTATAGTCACCCTTTTCAAAAGCTATGTACGCATTCTGCTTGAGTACAGCAAGATTTGTTTTGCTGTCTGTTCCAAGCTCCTGCATTATTGATTCAGCAAGTTCAGATTTTCCGTTCTTGCTCAAAACCTTTGCGTATTCAAGAATAATTTCCATTGTGTGCGAACCTGCATAGGCTTTTTCCAGGCAAGGTTCTGCCTGCTGGTATTTGCCGTTTTTTTCGTAATAAAGACCTGCCAGATAATTTGCAGCAACAGAATCGGGATTCATTTTTAGAGAAGCCTCTAAGCCCTGCCCGCACTGAGCCTGCACATTTGCAGTTATATTTGGCGTAAGATAAACAAGCGACGGAAGGAAGGTAGAAAGAAAATCCCTGTTTCCTGTACTTGTGTCATATATTCCTTTTTTTACTGAATTAAGGGCTCCGGTATAAGGTGTATCTTCGGTTGTTTCGTAAACATTCCAGGTTACCTTTTGAGACGGCCACAAAATGGTCATGAGCTGGGTTGCAACATAGACAAGCACCTTTTCGCTTTCGGTATAGTCGGCTTCGTTTTTGTGCAGGGCTGTCATTGCCAAAGATATAGACCGTGGAGAACCTATTTCTACATTCTGAACAATTTCATCATCAATCTTTGAAAAATAAGATTTGGGTTTGGTTGCCTGCGGAAGCTTGATTGATTCCATAGGCTCTTCGGGTTCGGCTTGAGCTTCTGTCTGAGCCGGAGTAAATTCTGCAGAAACATGTTCATTCTGCTCGGGTGTGGTTGAAGCACAGGATGTAAAGAATAAAGACACACAAAGAACGAGCGGAACAAGCACGCTAATTATGGAAGAGAAAGCATTATTCTTTAAAAAGCTCCTGAATCTAAACAACTACGCCCACCACAAGCAAGGTTATACATCTGAGTCTGACAGGATATCTGCAGAAACATCATCAGCTTCTATATTATCATTTTCGTCTTCTTTTACCACAAGGTTTGCATGTTTTTTCTGAAGAAGGAAAAATCCGATTATAAAAATGGCTGCCATTATTAAAAACAACGGACCACCTACAATCGCAACAGTCTGGAAAGGAATTTTTATAATTTTAAATGAAAAAAGTGCAAACCAGCAGCCCAGCAGAAACAGAGTAACAGCTGCAATAAAATAGCCGAACAGGATTCTTTTGTATTTAACGAGTCCTGCTACACAAAGGAATACTCCCGATGCAGCGCCAATCAAAGGCCAGTACTGATAAAAGGTATATCGAAAAAGATTTTTTCCTATAAAGAAAAATAAAAGTCCCCAGAAAAACATCTGAAAGCCTATGAAAATCTGGTGTATCTTTTTTGAGTTTTTCATGGCAAGAATTACTACGACTATACCAAAAAGAGAAACAAGGAGAGGCAGAACATCAAAATAAAAATTATTTACTTTTTGGTAAAACAGAAAATAAACAGCCGTAACAAGAATAAAAAGAGCTGCTCCAAGATAAGTCATAATATCTGTAACAAAAAAACGTCGCTTGTTCATATATTCTATTTTATCTGCAAAATTTAATCTTTACAATAATAAATCACTATGTTAGATTAAAAAATATGAAATTTCAAAAAACAAAGATAATATTACTGCTGTTGTGCGGAGTTTTTGCGGCTCATTCTCTGATTTCCTGTTCAAATCAGACTTATTCTTCTACTTTTACACCGGAAGAAACCCAGAAACAGCTTAATTACCTGCTTGAAACACAGGAGCTGGATTCCAAACAGCGCTATGCCATAATAAATCAAATTGCAAATACAAAGCTTGCAGAAGAGGATTACCAGGGAGCAATCCTGCTTTTAACAGAATGGGTGGAAAAAAACCCGGAGGATATGTACAACTCCTACTGGCTGCTTATGACTGCCCATGCCTATCTTTCGCTGGGAGCTGAGCCTGTTGCAGAATACTATTTTGACCGCATTCTTGCAAAATGTCCGGACCTGCTTGTAAAGGGAAATTCAATTCACTTTATGTGTCTGCAAAATCTTATTCAGATTAGTAAGACACCGAGCCACAGAATCAAATATTTTAACGAGCTTATAAACCGCTTTCCTCAGGATATTAATACTACCGAATTGTATCTGCGTCTTGCACTTGAATACGAAAACGACAATCAGTGGGATCAGGCACTCAAGGCCTGTGAGCTTTTTGTTCAGCAGGCAGATGCAACTACAATTCAGATTCCGGGTGAACCCGATGCCTATAAAAACGCACGTCACCTTGTAGATTTTAACAACTCATCTAAGGACTGGACTTTTGAAACCTTGCAGGAGCTGGAAACTGCTGTACGCAAAGCAATCAACAACAGAGACTGGCGTGCTCTTGATAAATACAAGGCAAAGGTAAACTTTTTTACAATGTCGTGGAGACAGGATGAAACTGCAACCAACGCACAGGAAGAGTTTAGTATGGGTAACTGGATGATCCGTAAGGCTCATTGTGCCGACACCCTTGATGAATCTTCTAACTCTAACGAAGCCTATTTAAAGACCTGGGGCTGGAACACCTATGTTTCTACCTGGTACCTTTATTTTAGAAAAATAAACTTCCCTCTGGACCCGGATATCAACGGTAACTGGGAATGGGCCGGAATCTATCTTGGAAACAAACTCTAATGAGTAAAAAACTTCCTGTACTGTTTATTGCTTTTTCTCTTTTTACCGGACTTGGAATACAGGCTCAGGAAGTTAACGTTCCCCAAGAATCGGTGGAAGAATCCGTAGATGAATCAATAATTTTTGACAGTATAACCGAAGAGCTGCCGGAATATATTGAAGAAGATTTGCTGCCGGAGCAGGAAGAAACCCAAGGCCTTGAAGAAGGAGCACCCGAAGAAACCGAGGGAAACCCCGAAGAACAGCCTCCGGAAGAAACCGCTGTTCCAAGAAAGCCCCTTACTCTTCCCATGCCCGAAAACGAAGAAGAAACACAGATAGAAAGATTCCGCAAACAGTATCTGGAACCAAAATGGACACAAGTTCTTTACAACGCTCTGGAAAGTGCAATAGATTACCGTCTTTATGTTCGCAACGCATTGGCTCAGACAGAGCTTCCGCCGGAGCTGGAATATCTTCCTATTGTAGAATCTAACTACAAGACAAATGCCAAATCAAAATCTGGCGCACTTGGATTATGGCAGTTTATGGCAAACAGTGTATGGCCTTTTTTAACGCTCAACGATTATGTAGACGAGCGCCTTGATCCCTGGAAGGAAACAGATGCAGCGCTTAAAAAACTGCAGGACAATTACAACACCTTTGGAGACTGGCTCATTGCAATTGCGGCGTATAACTGTGGTGCGGGAGCAATGACACGAGCGCTTGCAAAGCTTTCGCAGGATGACACAAAGGACTTTTGGACTCTTTGCAAAAAAAATCTTATTCCGGCTCAGACTCAGGCCTATGTTCCAAAACTGCTTGCTATTGCAGACTTATGTATAAACTGTGAGCATTATGGAATAGACCTTCCGATGCACGAAGAAGAATACGAGGTTTTGTACAACGAAAAAAATGCTGTTTTTGATTATGTTACTGTAGATAAGGCTTATTCAATTACCGCTCTTGCACAAACCATGCGCATAGATTCACAGGAGCTAA
>JAFYDO010000036.1 GCA_017544745.1 Treponema sp.
CCGTAAGGATATCCGTCATCACCCAGCAGGGAAAGAACTCCGCGTTTTTCATTTTTCAAAATCTCTTTGCATTTGCTGTCCGCAATCTGCTGCTTGAATCTTCTCATTGGTCTAAACATAATGACACTCCTTACTTTCTATTAATAAAATACAAGCCCACAAGGCAGAATAAAACTCCAAGAATCTTGCTCCAGTTAATTTCTTCGTGATAGCCGATAAGTCCAACAAAAATCAAAATCACTGCCAGCGCTGCGTTTGAAACTGTTGCCAGTGTACTGACTTTCCAGCCGGCCTTGTAGGCAAAGATAAAGCCAACTTCAAGTCCGGTAATTACAATTCCAAGAACTATTGTAGCCCAGTTGGTGTGGGAAAATTCTTTGAAGATGTTTCCGCCCTTTGTGGTAACAAAAAAAGCAGCAGCCGAAAAAAGCGTTGCCACAGCATAAGTGATGGTCATGCTGGCATAGGTGTTCATTTGCACAGGGATTCCCTTAGCGCAAATCTGATAAAGTGTGTTTGCAAAAACGATGATTAAAAGCGGCCAGATGTAATTGAACATATGTTGATTATAGCGTAAAAAGGGGAGGATGTCAGTTGGAATGGCAAAGCAGTTTTTCATATTGACAATTATCTATGTATCGTTTATGATATGTCATATAGATAATTATCAATGTGAGGTTTCTTATGAATGAATCAGAAATTGCTCTTATCTGCAAGGCTTTGGGAGATGAAAACCGCCTTCAGATTATAAAAATGCTGACAGGCGGAGAATTGTGTGCCTGTAAAATTCTTGATGCTTTTAATATCACTCAGCCAACTCTTTCACATCACATGAAGATTCTTACAGAATGTAATCTTGTTAATGCACGAAAAGAAGGGAAGTGGACATATTATTCAATAAACTGCAAAAAGTTCTCTGATTTCAAAAGTGCCGTCTCACAATTTACCTGTAAAGCTGCACCTGCAAAAAAATCTGATGAAAAGTGCTGCTGTTAAACTTTGAATGATAAACGAGGTCTGTACGATGAATCACAAAGAAAAAGCAGTAAATTATTTTTCGCAGAAATTGCATTGTTCTCAGTCTGTTCTTGCGGCTTTTGCTGATGAATGCGGGATTACAGAAGAAGATGCTTTTAGACTTGGAAGCTGTTTTGGAAGCGGTATGCGAAAAGGGGAAGTTTGTGGAGCAGTGACCGGTGCTCTGATGGTTTTAGGATTATTGTATGGCCAGAAAGCAGCCTCTGACTCAGAAGGCCGCCAGTTTTCGAATAAAGTAAATGATTTAATGATGGACCGCTTCAAAGAAAAATGCGGCTCTTATATCTGTAATGATTTATTGGGCTGCGATGTGTCTACAGAAAAAGGCGTTCAATATTGCCGCGATAATAAACTCTTCACAGAGTTCTGCCCAAAGATGGTTGCTGTCGCTGTTGAAGTAGTTGAAGAAATAATTAGGGAAAATCAACAATAAAGAGGAAAAGCAATGAATGAAGATACCAATGCCTTTGAAACAATTTTTTCTATCTGTTTGAAAACTCAATCAAAAAATCCGGTGGAAATAATCCGCATGATGATGGCAGAGCCTTTTTGTCACATGCATGGACCGGAGCATCACTTTATGGTTGGGGCTGCCCTGCTTACAGCTTTTAAAAATGCGGGCGGCCAGGTAAATCTTGAAGAAGCATTAAAGGAAATGCAGAACAGGACAAAGAGCGTTCCCGGTGGGGCTTGCGGATATTGGGGTGCCTGTGGGGCTGGAATAAGTACGGGAATGTTTGTTTCTATCATTCTAAAAGCAAGCCCTCTTACTCAAGAATCCTGGGGGCAAACCATTTTAATGACTTCCCGGGCTCTGGAAGCAATCGGAAAAATCGGAGGTCCCCGCTGCTGCAAGCGAGATTCTTATCTTGCAATCCTAAGTGCC
>JAFYDO010000244.1 GCA_017544745.1 Treponema sp.
CTTAGCATAAGCTCCCTTTTTGCAGACAGTAAAAATATAGTTTATTCACAAGCCTTTGGAATTGCAGATATCACTAATCTTAAAATCTCTCTTGATTACGAAGAGCTCCGTATAAGTCAGATTTACGGCGACGAAATAAGCATAGAAATTGGCTGCAACAATTTAAACAGAATACCTGCGGTTCAGCTGGAAGAGGGATGCCTTTCTGTTCAAACTCCCGGTACCCGTAAAACAACAAAGGCTTTTAGAGCAGAAGCCGGAACCGTGTGCACAGTTTACATTTATATCCCCCAGGATTTTTTACCCGAGACAGTAAGCATAAACATGCTTGGTGCAAATCTTATGGCAGATGTTTTGCGCGCCACCACATCAATTGAAATTACAGGCAACAGCGGACGCATAGATCTTATGGCTTGTACAACCGAAAGTCTTACTGTAAAAAACGTATCGGGCAATACAACACTGCAAAAAATCAAAGCCGATTATTTTGATCTTAGAAGCACCTCCGGCCTTATTTTTGCAGAGCTTGCCCAGGCCCCACTTGCCAGCTCCAGTATTCAAAATCAAACGGGAAAAGTTCAGCTTTACTATCCAAAGGATGCCGAGCTCCCTCAAATAGACATTTCCAACAAATCCGGCCGTACAGAAATAAATCCATTTTAAATTTGACAATCCGTATTTATGTGTTATCCTATAGGTGTGTTGATAGTGTCACTATCACGCGTAGTAAAACAGGAGTGTTTATGAAAACCTACACAGCACATTTAAATTATGAAGCGGTAGAAAACTCTGTAATTGATAAAATCAACGTCAGCGATTTTGTTGATATAATTCAATATCCCATGGAAAAGGCCTGGATAAATGTTGGCGGCTGGCAGAGCTGGAATCCGGGGTATGAAGTTCCACCTGGAAAAAAACAACCGTCTTTAACCTGCCGTGCAATCAAAGGCTGGAATCAATATCTGGTTTTTCCAAACACAAATTTTAAAGCAGACAAAGACATGGTGCTTGGTCAGTTTGTTACATACCTCCGCTGGGATGATTTTTATCTTGTTTTTGCTTCTGTAGGAAATATTGCGCGCACACTGCCACCGGTTCAGTTTGTGTTTGACCGCAAGAACAACAGTGTCTTTATAGAAATCTGTGACAAAGGAAATTACTGGCGTCGCGATGATATAACTGCGCAGATAGAAATCTTTACTGCATATTCTTTTTTTGAATGCCGCGACAAGCTCCGCGAAATCTTTGGATTTTTACATCTTTCTAAAGTTGACTGGCTTGGAAGAAATCCTGGTGGCTGGGAAAGCTGGTATAATCATTATGCAGATATAAACGAAAACCTCATTGAACAGGATCTTAACAATCTTACCAAAACAGAAAATATAATTTCTGCAGGAAGCCTAAACGGAACCTGCACAAGCAAAATATTCCAGATTGATGACGGCTGGGAACAGGCCCTTGGCGACTGGGATGTACGCTCAGACAGATTTCCAAACGGACTTGTTCCGCTTGTAGAAAAAATCAACGCCGCCGATTATATTCCGGGACTTTGGATTGCACCGTTTATAATTGATGCGAGAAGTAAAACTGCAACCGAACATCCGGACTGGCTTTTGCGCGATCAGAGAAGAGAGCTTGTTGTTGCAGGTTATAATCCTCTGTGGGGAAAGAAAGGCAACTTCTACTGTCTGGATCTTAGCAACGACAATGTAATTGAACATCTGGATAAGCTCATGGAAAAGCTTATAAACGAATGGGGCTTCCGTTATATCAAACTGGATTTTCTGTATGCGGGAATGCTGTATGGAGACTACTATAACAAGACTGCTTCCTACAAGGTTTATAACAGAGCAATCCAGATACTGACCAAACGAAATACAAACAACAGGGGTCAGGCGGTTGCATATCTTGGCTGTGGACTTGTATTTGAACTTTCGTTTAAGAATATGCCGTTGAGCCGTATTGGCTGCGACACTTATGAGCACTGGAAAAATCCTCTGGCACGCGCGCTCAACTGGAACGGACGCAACGAAGCCTATCTTAATCTTAAGGACACACTTGGTCACGCTTTGTGGAACAGAACAATTTTTGCAAATGACCCAGATGTATTTTTCCTGCGCACACAAAACTGTTCGCTTACCGAAAAAGAAAAGCTTCTTATTGCAAAGGTAAATTCGCTTTTTGGAACTCAGTTTATGTATTCGGATGACCCGGGTAGGGAAGGTGTAGAAGAACGACGGCTGCAGCAGCAGATTCTGGAGTTCCGCAAAAAATATGCATACGAAGAGTTTGGATTACGCCAGACGGGTCCGGACTACTACGAAATATTTACAAAAAAAGAAAATATAAAAGGTTATATTGATTTGTCAAAAAGGCGGGAGTTTTTACTTAACGAATAAGTAACGAATAGGCAGGGAACAGAAATGGAAATTTTTGGCAATAAAATTAGCAGCAGAGTATATTTGAATGCACTCAAAAACCAGAAAAAATATATCCGTAAATTTGGGGATGACAGGAGCATAAAATATCCGCTTGGGCTGGAACAGAACAATGTTATTACTCCGGCTTTTGACTGCAGGACAATTGTTATAAAGGACGGAGCAGCAGGCACCACAACACCAGCAGGCACTCCGACCTTTACCGACGCTCTCCCCGAAAAGCCTGTAATTATTGGAAACATTCGCATGGGCTTTGGGCACTACAGAATCTCTATGGCCATGGCAAGCGCTGCACACGCAATGGGCTACACACCGCTTTGGATGGATCTTAATTCTTTTCCGCAGACGACCTGTACTAAAATAATTTCTTCACAAAACGATTTGTATTCCATGGGCTCACGTCTTTCGCAAAAATCAAGATTGTTCAACAAGCTGTTGTGGGAGCCGCTTAATTATGAAGGTTTTAAAAAGCTTTCTTATAA
>JAFYDO010000245.1 GCA_017544745.1 Treponema sp.
AAAAAACTGTGTTATTATAAATAGAAACATATCTATTCGTCAATATTTTTTGTTTTAAAATTGACATCTAGTGTGTTTCTGTTAAAATGAAATAATGAGTGATTCAATGATATATTACATTTTAATTGCTGCAATTGTGCTTGTGGCTTTTTATTTTGTGTTTATCAAATCTCGAAAAAAGAATGAAGAGCAGTCAGAGCCGCAGGATGCCCCAGATTTTGAAAAAGATTTTTTTGCACGTTCTGAGGCAGGAGAAAAGGCTCAGCTGTTTATGACACTGGCTTCTAATTCTGACTGTTCTGTAATACGAAGCCTGCTTTATGCAGACGGCATTCCTTCTTATGTAGAAGGGGAGCACATGAATAATATCTACGGCGGAATTACCGGAACAATGAGTACTGTCGTAGCCATAAAACTTTATATTATGTGTAAGGATTATTCGCGTGCGGTAGAAATTATTGATACTTCCGGTATTAAAAAGGGAAACATAATTCTTCAGCCGCAGGAATATGACCAGAATTGATGCAAATGCTTTGATTCTTGATTTTTTTGATTCATTTTAAAATTGACATCTGTGGTGTTTTTGTTAAAATGATAAAAATATTATAAAGTATAAAACCCAAAAGAGGATGGAAAATGAAATACGGTTATTTTGATGACGACAATGCCGAGTATGTTATTACTCGCCCGGATACACCTACAAGCTGGAGTAATTATCTTGGTTCTACAGTTTATGGTGCTGTAATTACAAACAATGCCGGTGGTTATGGCTTTTATAAATCTGGAGCTCAGGGCCGCTTTTTGCGTCTGCGCTTTAACTCTATCCCTATGGATCAGCCTGGCCGCTACTTTTACCTTCGCGATCAGGAAGACGGAGATTTCTGGTCTGCTTCATGGCAGCCTGTAGGTAAGCCGCTTGATCAGTATAAGAGTGAATGCCGCCACGGTACTGCTTATACAATCATTACTTCTGAATATAAGGGAATCAAGAGCGAGACAAAATATTATGTTCCGCTTGGACAGAACTTTGAATACTGGCGCCTTAAGGTAACAAACACAAGCAACAAGGCACGCAAGATTCGCGTATTCTCTTACTGTGAATTTGCAAACCAGTGGAATACAACACAGGATCAGGTAAATCTTCAGTATTCTATTTTTATTGTAAAGGGCGAAAAGGTTGGAGACAATTTGCTCCGCTATTCTATTCAGGATAACCTTTATCTTCAGCATCCAGATTACGAAGTTGGTGGTGCTTACATGAGCCAGTGGGTTGCCCTTATTGGAACTCCAATGACTGGTTTTGATACAAGCCGCGAAGCATTTATTGGAACCTACGGCAGCTACGAGCATCCAAAGGTTGTAATGGAAGGTGCATGTACAAACTCCGAAGCCTTTGGTGATAACTCTTGTGGTACAGTTCAGGGAGACTTGGAACTTGCACCAGGTGAAACTAAAGAAATTATGCTTATGCTTGGTATTGGCGATGCACGCGCTGTTGGTCAGAAAATCATTAATGAGTTTGGAAACTTTAAGCGCGCTGATGAAGAGTTTGATAAGCTTGTTGCTGCCTGGCATGCAAAGCTTGGTTCTTACAAAGCAATTACTCCAGATGAAGATATTAACCACACTGTAAATGTATGGGGCTTGTACAACTGTTTGATTACCTTTGCGTGGTCTCGTGCTGCCAGCCTTGTATACAACGGAGAACGTGATGGTCTTGGCTACCGCGATTCTGTTCAGGATATTCTTGGTGTTTCTGCTGCAATTACAGAAGAAGCAGAAGAACGTCTTGTTCGTATGATAAGCGGTCAGTGCCAGAATGGTGGTGCTGTTCCTGTAATTTCTAAGGACTTTAATGCGGGACACGAAAAAGCTCCTGCACCTGATCAGTTCCGTTCTGATGACTGCGAATGGTTCTTTAACGCTGTTCCTTGTTATGTTGCAGAAAGCGGAAACTTTGATTTTTATAATAAAGTAGTTCCTTATGCAGACGGAGGAGAAGCAACTGTTTACGGACACCTTCGCCGTGCACTTGAGTTCAATCTTGAACGCATGGGTGCAGACGGACTTCCTTGCGGATTGCTTGCCGACTGGAATGACTGTTTGAAGCTTGGCTACCATGGTGAGTCTTTGTTTGTTGCCTTCCAGCTGCGTCTTGGTCTTACAACTTATGCAGACATCAGCGAACGCCTTGGTAAAAAAGACGAGGCTGCCTGGGCCCTTGCTCAGCGCGATACTCTCGATAAAAACATTCAGAAAAAATGCTGGGACGGAAAATGGTTTATCTGGGCTGTTGGCGAAGACGGAACTGTTTACGGAACTCAGTCTATAGAAGAAGGTCAGATTTACTTTAATACTCAGGTTTGGGCTGTTATGTCTTCTGCTGCAACTGCAGAACAGGCAAAAATCTGTATGGAAAGCGTAAAAGAAAAGCTTGCAACTCCTTATGGACTTATGCTTTGTGCTCCTCCATTCAAGATGACCCGCAGCGACATTATGTCTTCTGTAGTATTCCTTCCTGGTATTAAGGAAAACGCAGGTATCTTTAACCACACACAGGGCTGGGGTATTATTGCAGAAACTATGCTTGGAAACGGAGACCGTGCCTACGAATACTGCAAGGCTGCTATTCCTGCTGCTTATAATGATAAAGCAGAGATTCGCCAGAGTGAACCTTATGTAGTTGGTCAGACAACATATTCTACATTCAGCAAGCGACCTGGAAATACACGTGTCAGCTGGCTGTCAGGGGCTGGTACCTGGTCATACTACGCAATCACCCAGTACATGCTTGGAATTAAACCACAGTACGACGGCCTTTTGATTGACCCATGTATCAAGCACGACTGGGACGGCTACACCGTAGACCGCCGCTGGCGCAAGATGAACCTGCACATTGAGGTAAAAAACCCTCAGCACGTCTGCAAAGGAATTGAATACCTTGAAGTAGACGGCAAGCGAATTGACAGCGCCTATATTCCTGTTGGCGACTTGCACGATGGAAGCAATATTGTAGCTTACATGGGAAAGAATGCGGTTGCGGTGGCTCCTGAAAGAGTATAAAAAAAAACCGTCATTGCGAGAAGCAGCTTGTTCAATACAGGCTGCTTTTTTTTATAGTGGAAAAAGGGAATGTGTGGTATAATACAGAAGTGGAGAAAAGAAGATGTATATAAAAGACGGTATCTGTTATGCAGGTGAATTAGTTCCGGATATTCAAGTTTCAAAAATCAAAATTCTTGAAGATGGAATGCTGCTTGTGGATTTTTCTACAGGCGAAACCCGTCTTTTTGATGTTACTTCTTTAGTTGGACAAGGTCCGGTTTTTGCTCCATTAGCAGAAGAAAAAAATAGACAGACAGCTAAGGTAACCCACGGATTTGTTTCCTGGATGGATGGTGAAATAGATTTGGCTACAGAAACTCTTTATGCAGAAAGTTATCCATATTCAAAAGAAGATTATGCATAGGAGTCCTTATGGCAGAGAAAATGGTAACCGGTTGGCTTGCTTTACATGAAGAAGAAGCGTATAAAGCCTGGAATCTTGCCGTAAGTGGTGAACATTTTGAAAAGATTGAACCGTTAAGATAGGCAAATAATAGGAAGAATAAAACTGTTTAAAAGAACTCGCGGGGCTAAAGGCCTTTGGGGTGTTACGGGGCTGATTTAGAAGGTGTCCCCCGTTAGAGGGGGTAGTGGAAAAAAGAAATGGCACGGTGGTTGAGTGGTCCCTGAGCTTGTCGAAGGGCTTGTCGAAACTACCGTGCCATTTCTTTTTGGAGCGAGGGGCAGGCGCCCCTCCTGTGATTATTTTCTAGTCTTCCAATGCCTTATATTCATCAAACTTAGCTGCAACTTCTGCGTCCTGCTTGGTGAACAGAGAAACTACAACTGTAACGACCAGACATACGATGAAGGCCGGGAGAATTTCGTATACGTCAAAGATTCCGCCGTGGAGGTAGTGCCATACTACATCGGTAATTCCACCACAGATGAGACCTGCAATGGCGCCGGGAGCTGTTGTACGTTTCCAGTAGAGGGCAAGAAGTACGAGTGGACCAAAGGTGCCGCCAAAGCCGGACCAGGCAAAGCTTACCAGACCAAAGATTGAGCTTTCCGGATTGAGGGCAAGCAAAAGTCCAAGAATTGCAATTACAAGTACGCTGATACGGCTAACAAGAAGTACCTTTTTGTCGCTGGCATCTTTTTTGATAAGGCC
>JAFYDO010000037.1 GCA_017544745.1 Treponema sp.
CGGGCTGTCCGGCATGCCCCGTAAAAACAGCGGTTCCGTCGTTCTGCGAGCAAACTTCAAACTCCTCTCCGCCATTGAGCCCGGTAGCATAAGCAAATTTAGTTTTCTGGATGTCATATCCAATCTGATTCACAAATAAAGCAAGTTTAATTTCCATATTTCCGATAATATATGAAGAATTCAATAAATAATTGAACAAAAATGTAATATAATCGAATATAATGGGTTTTAATAGTAAGGAGCCGTAAATATGAAAAAAATGCGACCTGAAGTATATAAGATAAGTTTTGCTTTTATTTTATTGTTTTGTCTTGGCTGCGTGAGGTTGTGCGCACAGTCCAATAACATAACTCCCGGCCAGGCACAGTCCATGCGCGAGAAATTTGTTGAGGAAGTAAAAAAGCATATCGGTGCGCCTTATGAATATGGTGCTATAGGGCCAGACAGTTTTGACTGTTCAGGGCTCATTTATTACTGCGCCCGCGAATCTATTCAGGTTCAGCTGCCACGTACCGCAAAAGCTATCTATAATTATGCCAGAATCATTCAGGACGACAAGCGCGAAGTTGGGGACCTGCTGTTTTTTAAGACAACCTCTTCTTCTACAATTTCGCACATTGGTGTTTATATAGGAAACAATCAGTTTATTTCTGCAATAAGCGACGGTCAGAATACCGGAACCATAGTTTCTTCGCTTAATCAGGATTACTGGAAGGGACGCTATGTTTCTACAGGCCAGTTCTTACCTTCCGGCCGCGAAGAATACAAAACTGGCAGCAAGCTTGTAGAAACCGAAATGCAGGAAGAATATGTTTTTGAAGGAGAAAAACCTACCTTTGAAAATGCCACAGTTCAGACAGCAGGCTATTCTTCAGAGCCAAAAAGCTTTGCAGACAACCTCATTTTTGATACTTCGGTTTATTTTGACTGGTCGTTACTTTCTCCACGTCAGTTTGTTTTTAGATACAGAGGCATTGATGCGGGCTTTCATGCAAAATACGAAGGCTGGGCGCTCAACCCGGGTGCAGGATTTTTCTTGCGCTTTAATACAGGGTTGCACACCTTCCAGATTCCTTTGATTTTGAGTCTGTCTATGAACGATTACCTTAGGGTTTATGCCGGACCGGTTTTTACCTTTGGAGATGTAGATCTTATAGATACAGACAAAAAGATAAAGGGCTCGGTTTTTCCGGGCATAATTGGAATCTCGCTTTCTACGCCCCAGCTTAAAATTGCAAAGGTTGGAATTCAGGCCGTTCAGGATATAAACTATACGGTATACAACAAGCTGGATGGAGCAGCACTTCCTTTTGTAGAGTCTGTTGCTGCAGGACTTGTAATGTATACGGGAATAAGGGTTACGGTTCCGCTTTCTGCCTTTACTAAGTAGGAGTAAATTATGAAGTTTTTGAACAGAAAGCTTTTTTATACCGCAGGCGCAGTTCTTATGCTTGCAGCCGCACTTTGTTTTACAGGCTGTACAAGCGAGATTTCTCTGGAGCTCAAAAAAGACGGCTCTGTTAATGTTGATTTTAACGGTGTTGCAGGAGATGCGTTTGCTTCCCTCATAAATGCTGCAGTTGGAGGAGACCCATCTGCTTCTTCCGAGAACCTTGTTTTTAATACCGACGAAATTGAATACGAAATGTCGCAGAACGGTTTTAGCAATGTAAAAGCAGCTTCCAAAAACGGCCGCAGCCTTAGCGTAAGCATGACAGACAAAAACGGAAAGAGCGCGTTGTTTAGCTCCGGAGTTGTTACCGCTAAAAATGGAAAGCTTGATATTGTCCTTGACCGCACCAAGCTCGTAAGCTTTTACAACCAGGCCGACAGCCAGACCGCAATGTTTTTAGACATGCTTCTTGCCCCAGTCTTTAACGACGAAAAAATGAGCGAAGAAGAATACCTTGAAGTCCTTGCCTCCTTCTATGGCCAGGAAATTGCAGATGAAATTGGAGCCGCCGACTTTAGAATCACAATCAAAAATGCCGACGGCACTCAGAGTGTCCACACCATCAAAATCACAAAACTGCTGACGCTGGATGAGGTAGTTAGATTTTAAGCAGATTATTGACTTTCATAAGATTCCACAGTAACTTTATATCGAATTGAAGCAGGATTCCTTCGGGAGCCTGTTTGAGGGAGAGGATACGTTCGTCTCCCTTCATTTTTTTTAAACAGCCAACCTTTACTTAAGATTTCTTTTTACTTTGGACTTGCAATTATTATTTTATAAACGTCTCAACAACAGAATTATCTGCGTTGCTGTATGGAGCTGGAACATATTTATCGGCATTCCAGTCGTTTTCCCATTTGGAGTTGTCTAAGAGATAGCGGAACTGATATTCGCGGTTTGCGTCGAGTTCCAGTTTTACAGAAAAGGAGCCGTCTTTTTCCATATTCATGGGAGTGTTTGTACTGCTCCAGCTGTTAAAGTCCCCCGCAATGTTAATCTGCTTTGCACCCTGAGCAGCCTGTGCCGAAACCGTAAAAGTTACCGTACATTTTGTCTTGTCTTTAGAAAAAGACTTTTTTAATCCCATTTTTATAAACTCCTTGGGTATAAAATATATTATAATAGAAAAAAATACAAGTATGTTGAATATTTAGTTTGTTTCTATTATATTATAAATACATCC
>JAFYDO010000246.1 GCA_017544745.1 Treponema sp.
CCCATGACATTGACCGCATAGCGCTTAAAGCGTGGCAGACAGTTCTTATAGACATAGCGTGCCCAACTTCCCCAGACTGCGGCAAGACCTGCACCATGCGCAACATCATAAAGTCCGCCAAGCTCATGTTCAAGCTTGTGAGTCATCCAGTCACCGCCGTCATTTCCACCGCCGGTAAGTCCATTGTGAGAAAGACTTCCTGCCCACATAACCTCGGCACGGGCATCGTAATTTTTTGGATCCTTTGCCAGAATAAGAGCATTTTCTTTTACAGTACGCAGCAGAGCCTCGGCCATAGAATCGGTAAGCTCCATGTTTCCACCGTTTGTAAAATAGCGCTCCATTGTGTGCATCATAATATCTGTACATCCGCAGGCAGTCTGATAGTCCGGCAAAGTCATTGTAAGTTCCGGATTTAAAATTGCAAAGCGTGGACGACAGAAATCACTTGAATAACCGCGCTTTACAAGACCCTCTTCCTTTGTAATAACAGAAGAATCACTCATTTCGCTACCGGTTGCAGCAAGGGTTAAAATTACACCAAGCGGCATGCAAGCCTTAGCCTGACGTTTGTAATCATAAAAATCCCAGACATCACCTTCGTTCATAAGACCGTAACCGATTGCCTTTGCAGAATCAATTGCACTACCCCCGCCTACTGCAAGCAGAAAATCAACACCTTCTTTTTTGCAAAGTTCAATTCCTTCGTAAACAAGACTAAGATGAGGATTTGGAACTGCACCTCCAAGCTTTACATAGGCAATACCGGCAGCATCAAGCTTGTCTGTTACACGCTGCATAAGTCCGGAACGAATAACACTTCCGCCACCATAATGAATCAAAACCTTTTTTCCACCAAACTCCTGAATAAGCTCGGCTACCTTCTCTTCTGTGTTTTTTCCAAACACTACTTTTGTTGGTGTAAAATACTTAAAGTCAAACATAAATCCTTCTGTTATAAGAAAAATTTGTGTGCATTATTCCAGCAAATATTTTTTATCATTGTTCCGAGAAGTTCTTCGTTCCAAGGGAATTCTCCCTGCTCTACAAGATTGCCAACATAATTACAAAGAATACGGCGGAAGTATTCATGACGCGGATATGAAAGAAAACTTCGGCTGTCGGTAAGCATACCTACATAGCATCCCAAAGGAGCAGTCCGAGAATACACCCACAGCTGTTCTTCTATTCCTTCTTTATGATCATTAAACCACCAGGCCGGTCCAAACTGACAGTTACGGAAATTTGCTGCCATTGTTGCAAGGGCTTCGTTGTCCTTCGGGTTAAGATTATAAAGGATTGTGCGTGCGTCAGGGCTGGCAGAATAAATTGCATTTAAAACTGCACCAAGCTGAGGCATATAATTAAAATCGTTAAGACTGTCTTCTCCAATATTTTTTCCTGCAGCCTCAAACATGGCAGTATTATTATCGCGCAGGGCACCAATATGAATCTGCATTACAAAGCCCTTTTGTGCGTAAAGCTTACCAAGCTGAATAAGAACCCAACCTTTATACTTTGCAATTTCTTCGTGACTAAGCTTTTTGCCAATCCAGGCTTTTTCAAAAATATAGTTAACGTCGTTCCAGTTTGTAGGAAGATA
>JAFYDO010000247.1 GCA_017544745.1 Treponema sp.
ATAGGGGATTTGTACTATATTATTGTAAATCAATTGAACAAATTCCGCAATCTTATTATTCTTATAATATGAAAAAAAATGATGTTCCGGCCACCAAGAAAAAGTCCATAGTTCGTTCAGGACTGGTGCTTTCGCTCATGACCTTTGCTTCCCGCATCATGGGACTTATCCGCGAAATGACAAAGGCCTCCTTTTTGGGCACAGGCTTTTATTCAGACTGTTTTTCGGTTGCGTTTTTAATACCAAATCTTTTGAGAAAGCTTTTTGCAGAAGGCTCTGTTACAGTTGCCTTTGTTCCGACTTTTAAATCTTATCTTGAAAAAGGTGATGATGAACAAAACCACAAGGATACTCAGGATTTTATAAACAGTACCATAACTCTCGTTTCTTTTTTGACAGTCTGTATTGTCGTTTTAGGAGTTATTATTACCCCGCTGCTAACATCATTTTTCTGTAAAAAGCCTGCTGATACACAAGCTGCAAACTATATGGAGCAGATACAGTACTGGCTGTTACAAAAACAGGAAATTACATATCTGTCACGCATAATGTTCCCTTATCTGTTCTTTATTTCTATTGCAGCACTTTTTCAGGGAATTTTAAATGGATGTAAGATTTTTGCTCCTTCCGGCTTTACACCTGTTTTGTTTAATGGAATTGTTGTTCTTGGGACATATCTTTTAGCTCCGCACACAGAAAATCCTGCCCGTGCTATGGCTATTGGAGTTGTCAGTGGTGGATGTATACAGGCGCTGTTTCAGTGGCCGTTTATAAGAAAGACAGGCTTTCATACAGGATTAACTTCGCTGAAAAAAACCTTTTCTAACCCGGGAACCCGTAAAGTAATTGCACTTGTTATTCCTACTATTATAGGTATGGCTGCCTACCAGCTTAATGATGCAGTTTCTACAGCAATGGCTAACCGTGCCGGAGAAGGAATCACTTCAAGCCTTGGTTTTAGCCTGAGACTGCAGGAACTTATTCTTGGAATTTTTGCAGTTACAATTGGTACAGTCATTTTACCGGATATGAGCGGACTTGCTGCAAACGAAAAATGGGAAGAGTTTAACAATATGCTCATTCAGGCAATGAAAATTATGATTGTCATTTCTATTCCGGTAACCGCTTATTCTCTTATTACAGGAAGAGAAATTATTACACTCGTTTACAAAAATAATATGTTTGATGAGCGGTCGGTTGAACTGACGCTTGGAGAATTCCGGTTCCATATTACGGGCCTCGTTTTTATTGCATTGAACAGAATTATTGGTCCTGCTTTTTATGCGCAAAAAAACTCCAAGCTGCCTACCCTTGCAGGAATTATCAGTTTTGGAGCAAACATCCTGCTTGTATTAGCATTTACAAAACCTTTTGGCGGAAACGGAATTGCTTGTGCATTAAGTATTGCAAGCCTTGTAAACACTGTGTTCCTCTTTATTTTTATGAAGAAGCTGGGCACCCTAGAAACCCGCCGCATAGTTATAAGCAATCTGCTTTATGCACTCAAGATTACAGTAATGTCTGTTATTGCCGCTGTTCCCTGCTGGTTCTTACGCCCGATTCTGCTCAACGCCTTTGAAGGCCACGGACGACTGATTAGCGCAGGACTGCCGCTTGCCATTCTGGCTGTAATTTTTGCAGTCATTGGAGTGCTGGAACTGGTGGTTACAAGAGATGAAATAGTACTGTCATTGCGAGGAGTGAAAAAATGAAAAACTACACACCTGAACAAATGAAAAACATATATGCCGCCCGCCGTGCGCGCATTGCAGAATACCTTACCGAAAACAACATTGGTGCTGCAGTTTACATAGACTCAGAAGAACACCGCGACCCTGCAATTCCATATCTTACAGGCCATAACTGCGATGCAATTGTAATCATTTTTAGCGACGGCTACACCTACCTTATTGCCTGGGACGAGATTCTTGCAAAAAAGATTGCTTTTTACGATAAGCTGGTTCCGTACACCCGCTATAAAAACAAGGATATTGATGCTGTTCGTTCCATCCTGAATGTAGGCTATACCCACGGAGTAAACAGCAAGGTGGAGCTTCCGCCTTATCTTACCTACCCTCAGTATCTGCATTTTATTGATGCACTCAAAAACTATGACTGCCGCTGCAAGGAAGACGGTGTACACAAGTTTACCGTAGACTGCCGCGTATGCAAGGACGAATACGAAATTGAATGTACCCGCGAGGCTGCCCGCATAGGCGACCTTATTATTGATAAAATTGAAGAAGGCATAAAGGACGGCAGCATTAAAACCGAAACCGATGTTGCCCTTTTTATAGAACGCGAATGCCGCGAGCACGGCTGTGAACGCACCGGCTTTGACACCCTTGCCGCAGGACCGGAACGAAGCTTTGCAATACATGCTTTTCCCGGCTACACAAATGCACCGTGGCCTGCAAAGGGCCTTTCCATTCTGGACTTTGGAGTTGTTTACAAGGGCTACACCAGCGATACAACAGTTACAGTTGCAAAGGGCCGCTTAACACCCGAGCAGAAAAAGCAGCTTGCTCTTGTGCAAAAAGCTTATGACGAATGCCTTAAGCTTTATGTTCCGGGACGCGCAATTCAGGATGCGGCAAAAAAAGCAGATTTAATTTTTGCGGCCGAAAAACGAAAAATGCCGCACACACTTGGGCACGGCATAGGACTTGAGATTCACGAATATCCGCGTGTAAGCACCAAAACCACCAGCGACGTCTGCTTTAAACCCGGCATGATTCTGACTCTTGAACCCGGCCTATACGACGAAACAATCGGCGGCACCCGCCTCGAAAATGACGTTCTTATTACAGAAAACGGACACGAGGTAATTACAAATTCGAGAATAATTGTATTGAAGTAGTCTAGAAAATCTGAGTACTATTTTCCGCGAGCTCGATTTTTTCGAGGACGTTGTCGATGCGGTTGCACATTGCGTCTGCCAGGTACTGGTCGTCCAGCGAATCCGAAAGATTCTTCATGCACTTAAATACCTTGCGCAGCTCGTGGTTAGTAACAGAGAATTCTTTTTCCTGTCTGAATGAATTATCCCTGCCTTCCACATCTTCTTCATCAAGCACACCGGACTTTTTGAGTGAAAGTGCAGTTTTTAAAAGTCCCGGTACACCAGACATTTTTGCAATAAGATATTCCATCTGCATGCGGATAGGGCTGGCCATAAATTCAGCCTTTTCATCCTCAGGAAGATATTCACAAAGCTCAAGCAGCTTTTTAAACAATTCAATTTCTGCAGCGTTTTCAATAGCAGTATCATCGTCTGCAAGAATACGCTCAATTGTAGGCAGCAGGCTTTCGGCAGTACTCATGAGGCTCTTTGCAGAAGTAATACCTTCTTCTGCTGCTGCAACACCAGCGGCAAGACTTGCATTTTCTTCTTCAAGCGCTTCTACCTTGCGGCGCATTTCGTCCATCTCTGCAGAATGCTGCTGTTCCATCTGTTCAAGCTGCTGCTGGTTCTGCTGCATAAGGAGCTTTTGTTCTTCTGCATTCTGTCTTGCAAGTTCGCTGGCCTGCTGTACGGTATCCATTGCCATGTTAGCAGCACCCATCATTGTCTTGCCGTAAGAAATAGGATTATTATTCGGCATAGGTGCATATTCTTCTGCAGGTGCAGGCTGTGCTGGAGCTGGTTGTGCAGGCGGTACATCTGCAGGAGCATTTGCGGCCGAAGCAAAAGGATCCGGCATTTTATTTATATCAAAGTCTTCTTCATCATCATGAACAGTTGAATCATCAAACTGGTCAAAGTCAAAGCTGTCGCTGTCTACATTATCGAGCATGTCAGAAACACTAGGTTCTTCTTCGCGTTCTCCGTCTCCGGTAAATTTAGGAGCTTCAAATCCGGCAGAAGTATCAACAGGACCAACATCTTCTATGTCGTCGCCATCAGAACCACCACCGGAACCACTGCCAGAGCCATCGCCAGAGCCGTCTCCACCACCAGCAAGGAGTTTTTCTTTATCAGAGAGAGGTTCATCCTCTACATCAAAAGGACTTACCTCTTCATCTTCTTTAAGGCCTTCGTCATCAAAGAAATCTTCTTCCTCTTCCTGCAGAGCTTCCTGCATAGGAACACTGTCTCCCTGAGTTCCAAAGTCAAAGTCTTCGTCTGCTGCATTTTCTTCTTCGGCAGCTTCTGTCTGAGCTTCTGCTTCTTCTACTACAACCTCTTCTACCTGAGGTTCAACAACAGGCTCTTCCTCCGGAAGAACAACCGGCTGTTCAGACTGAGCCATAAGGCTTTCTATCTGCTTGTCGGCAAGAACATTCGGACGGCGCAGGTTACGGCTCTTGTTGTAAGATTCAATCGCTTCGGGAATGTTTCCTTCTTTTGTATAAATTTTACCCAGCATGTTGTAGCCGGCAGGATTACGCATATCAAGTGCAACAAATTCCTTAGCCTTCTGTTCTGCCTGCTCTGTTTTTCCAACCTGATTCAAACGGTTAGCAGCAGACAAAAGGTGGTCCTTATAGTTGCGGTTTATATCAGTAATTTTTTTATAACACTGTTCTGCCTGAGCTTCTTCGTCATTGCAGATAAGATACTGACCATACAAATCCAGAACCTGAGGGTCTTCCTTATCTTCGCTGTAAAGCTCCTTTACGTTTGTTCCGGCAGCATCAATCTGGTTTGCAGAAAGAAGAGTCTGAACATAACGCTTTTTAAGATCCTTGTCATCCGGTGCAATTTCAAGGGCGTCCAGAACATTTTCCAGAGCCTCATCAGGCTTTTCACCTTTTTCAAGAGCATCTGCAAGCCCCGCAAGAATCTGAATATCCTGATCATCTACCTTCTTTGCACGTTTAAAGGTTTTTTCGGCAGAGTCAAAATCAAACTGCTCCATGTAGATTTTTCCGAGCATAGAAAGCAGTTTTGTATCATTAGGGTAAAGTTCAATAGAATGCTTTACAAGGTCCGAAGCTTCCTTAGATTTCTGGCACTTAACCAAAAGGCTGCTAAAATCCTTTATAGCATCTACCCAGCCCGGCTTGGCCTTGAGCGCATTTTCGTAACAGCGGATTGCATCTGTGTACATCTTGGCCTTGTCAAAACAGCGCGCAAGATTGTAATTCAAAATAGGATGATTAGGATCTATCTGAAGTCCGCGTCTGAATGCAGCAATAGATTTCTGATAATCCTTTTTTTCCAGATAGATTGCACCAAGGTGATTGTATGCAAGAACATCAGAAGGGTTCTCGTTTACTACAGAAGAAAAGGCTTCTATTGCATCATCCCAGTTTCCCATTTCGCGGTAGGTAAAACCAAGATTGTAGTTTACATCGGCAGACTGGCGTCCTTCATCTACAGCACGTTCAAGAATCTCAATAGATTCTTCGTAGCGTTTAAGACGGCGGTAGATGGCACCAAGACTCGTCATTGCATCAATATAGTGAGGATAAAAAGTAATTATCTGCTCGTAATATGGAATGGCCTTGGCATCTTCTCCATTTTTTACATAGATAGAACCAAGCTCCTTAAGGTAGTCTACGTTAGAAGGGTCATCCTTTAAAAGCTGCTTGTACAATCTTGCAGCAGTAGGAAAATCGCGGGAAATAACCGCACCCTGTGCCCTTGTAAGAATAAGATTTTTTTCGTTTACATTATTAACAAATGTTTTTGCCATAGTTTACTCCCTTCTACACTATGCTATTTTCCAAGTCTCTGCAAGGGGCGTGCATACACTTCTTTAGAAAGTGGTCCGGTTATTCTGTCATCCAGTGCCGACCATGACGCAACTGCAAAATAATAGATTTTTCCGTTTTCAAGGCCTGTAAGGGTAAAGGAGGTTGTGTTTCCTACATTTACAGGTGACGGGCCTTCTACAGCAACGCGTCCAAGATATTCGCCCGGTCTGTTGCCATAAAAAATATAATATCCGCCGGCAGTTTCATCTACCGAATAATTCCAGCTTAAGGTTACGCTGCCGTTTCCCGCCTGAGCCTTTACAGTAAAAGGTGGCAGCGGCAAAGGAAGCTCTTCAAAATCAAGAGTGAGCGTGGTTACAGATGGAGAAACTGTTCCGTTTCCATCCGGATAAAGCTCGCATGCAACCTGAAAATACATTCCCGATACACCCGAAATATCTTTTCCGCTTTCTACAGGCTTCCATTCAGGATAAGAATCTGTCCAGTTAAAGTAATTGTCTCCTGAACGTACAAAAAAGCTTATTTCTGTCTGAGACGGCTCG
>JAFYDO010000248.1 GCA_017544745.1 Treponema sp.
AACCCGGCTGAACCTTTGCCTGTACTGCACGTATAAACTGGTTTTCCTGGTCAAACTTACTTCCGCCAACAAGGGCGTCTATATATCCGGTAGAAGGTTCAAGACAAATCATTGTACCTTCGATTGTAGTTTTTTCGTCTTCCTGCTTTGCAAGCGCAACAGCCTTGTTTACAATATCAATCTTAAGATGCTCTGTACCTGTCATCATGGAAATTACATCCAGCACAGGATTTATCTGATTTATAAAGGTTGAGTTTGCTACAAATTTTGCACGCTGTTCACTAACTTTAAGGGAAGGAATATCAAACAAAAGTGCAAGCAGCTCTGTCATTGGAATGTAAGTGCTGTAAGCAAGATTTGAACGCGATGAATGTTCACGCTGATAAAGATAATTTGCGCGTTCAATATATTTTTCCATAACAGTCTGTGCAACCTGCTGATGCTGCAGATTAAGCGTTGTGTTTACCGTAAAGCCCGAAGAATAAATATCGTCGGAACCATAAATCATATTTCCAAGCTCACGGCGTACGTATTCACTAAACCATGGAGCCTTATCATCGCGGGTCATGTATGCAGAAGCAGAGGTACGTGTGTAATCAAAGCCAGCCCAGTAGTTTTCAAACGATTCGTCCGATTCTTCCTGGGTAATAAAGTTTGATGCAACCATGGACGCAAGAACATTTTTCTGCATGGTCATTGCGCGGTTAGGATGATCAAAAGGATTATAGTAAGCCGGGTTAGAAAGCTGAATTACAAGAATTGCTGCTTCTGCCGGAGTAATTTCTGTGGCACTGTGTCCAAAGTAATATTTTGATGCAGCGTTTACACCGTAGGTACCGCCACCAAAATAAATCTTGTTCAGGTAAAGCTCAAGGATTTCGTTTTTGGTATAACGGCGTTCCATCTGAACAGCCCACCAGAGCTCCTTGATTTTACGTGTATACGAAATATCCGAACGGTCGCAGTACAAGGTTCCTGCAATCTGCTGGGTGAGGGTAGAACCACCACCAAGAGACATATGTGCAAGCTTACCTACAACAGCACGGAAGATGGCTTTAAGACTGTAGCCTGTATGAGAAAAGAATACGCGGTCTTCTCGGGTTACAAGAGCATCAATCATGTGCTGCGGAAGATCGTTGTAGGCTATGATTTCACGTTTTTCATCAGAAGAAAATTCCGTGATAAGTTCGCCGTTTATATCTAAGAGCTTAGTAGGAAGAGCATTGTTGAATTCTGTAAAGTATTCTGAGTTTTTAATATTCTGTGTCTCAGAAAGTGCCCAGCCGAGTCCCGCTCCAAATAAAATAGAAAAAACAAAAAGAAGCGAAACAAAAACAACGGCGGTCTTTTTAACCTTAAACATACCCAATATTATAGTAAAAATACACGCTTTTAACAATATCACTCAAGACAAAAAAAAAGGCACGGATTAGACCGTGCCATGCCCATCAGGCAATCAGGGACATGGGTGGGAGGGGAAAATGTCCCTGATATTTTAAATATCGGGTGTAAGAGCCAAAATCTTTAGTGATTTTATAAAGATTTTTAGTCGGATTCCTCAATCTGGAGGTCTACGGTAAGGTTTACCTTGTAGGTGCGGCCTTTTACAACAGAAACTGTGCGCAAAATCTCATAATCGCCAATTTTACAGCGGATTTTGTGGTCGCCTTCTTCCAAAAGTGTTTCTTTTCCCAGAGAATCAAAAGGTTCTTCGTCAAGATAAACCTTTGCGCCCTCCGGTGCAGTAATAATTACCGAAGGTTCTATGCTTTTGAGTTCCACAGGAACTTCTATTTTTTTAGCCTGGTCAATGCGTACCTTGCGGACTTCGGTTCTGTAGTTTTCGGAAATAACAGAAATATTGTGAATACCTGTGTCCATAACAATGCCTTTTTCAACATCGGCTGTAAGGTATGGAACATTGTCTACAAAAACTGTAACAGAATCTTCAGAAGGCGCAATTCCTTCCGGTAATTCAGGGTAGGTAAGCTTAAGCTTTATGAGACCCTTGTCGCTAAGAATAGGGCGCACTGTAAATGTAATTTTTGAATTCATTACCTCATCGGGAACTCCCTTCATAATCTGCTGAAGGCGGACAAAAACAAAATTGCCCTGAGCCGAAGGTATTTTTTCTATAGTTTTAGTATATTGGTCTGTTTTAAACTGGGCGTTCTGGGTAAGCGGAATCTGCAATACCCACGAAAGCTTTCCTGGAAGCACACCAAAGAATATTTTATTGCCCGAAAAATCAATCTGCTGTGGAGTAGGATTTGGACGGATTCCATCGTAAACATAGGCACCGCAGCAGTCCCGCCAGGTTGCAGTTTCTTCCGGAATTTCCATCTTAATTTCTATACCTTCTAAAAACAGGCGTTCTTCGGGAATGCGTATTGTAAGCGCATCATTGAGTCCAACTTTTTCAGAAGCAGAATAGGCAGGGTCTTCCTTAAGCTCAAGCACATGGCATTTTGCTACACGAAAGGTTTCGGCATACAATGATGCAGCAGACAGAGCTGTAAAAAGCAGAGAGAAAATTATTTTTCTTTTTGCAAATTTCATCATTGGGGTAATACCTCTTATTTAAGGTCCAATTTTGTCTGAGGGTCCTGGGCTTTTCCTCCCTGACGTATTTCAAAATGCAAGTGTGACCCTGTTGCCATACCCGTGTGACCTACATATCCTATTATATCACCTTTTTTTACAAATTGGTACTGATTTACGCAAAATGAACTCAAATGTGCGTAAACACTGGTCATTTTTCCCGTATCGTGCGTTAAAATGACGTAATTTCCAAAGGTTTCGTCCTTTTCTATACAGTAAGCTACATGACCATCCTTTATTGCGTAAACCGGAGTTCCTTCTGCAGCGGCAAGATCTATTCCGTTGTGATCCTTCCATTCTCCGTTTATAGGATTTTTTCGCTTTCCAAATTCAGAAGAAATCCAGAAGGAATCTTTTGCCAGAGGCAGACCCATTGCAGAATCTGTAAAAAAGAAGCGCAGGGTAGGTGGAAGCCGTTTGTCCATAAAAAAGACATAATTAACACCGTTTATATTATAGTAGCCCTGGCTTTGAGAAAGCTCCTG
>JAFYDO010000038.1 GCA_017544745.1 Treponema sp.
CTGGTTTGCATGACCTTCCTTGTAGTCCAGCTCCTTCTGTAATTTTTCTGAAGTAAGTTCATCCTGTCCCGAATACTTTAACAAAACTTTAATCTCGAGCGGATGCAGGTTTTTAATAATGTTTTTGATGTCCATTTTTATTGTCCTGTAGAGATTGTCGGGTCAAGCCCGACGATGACACCCTTTGTCATTCCCGGGCTTGACCCGGGAATCTCTGTAAAAAAATAAAGCCGGCGCGAACAAATATTCACACCGGCTTTTATTCTACTATATTTTGTAAAAAATAAGAATACCTAGCGGACAAATTTTATATGTGCCATATAAATTGCCTTGCGGCGTCCTTTGTCATCCTTTTTAAAGCTTACCTTGTCTTCCTTAAGGCGATAGTATCTGTTGTAGTTATGTTCAACTCTAAAGTCATCAAGACAACCGATAAGAGCGTTCATTGCCTGGCCTTCATCATAAGTAACGTTCATGCATTCATAGTAAATGCGAACTTCATCATGGATTGGCTGATATTCAATTCTTACAGATGCTGTTGTATCCTCAGTATGGAAATTCTTTGGAACAATTACTTCTGTCTTTAATTTGTTGGCTTCGAACTGCTCTATATCACCATAATCTTCGGAAGAACCACGTCCTGTAATGCCCTGTGCAAAAAGGCCTGCTCCAAGCATAAGTATTACCGAAATCATAAATATCTTCTTCATAAATAAACCTCCGTATATTAAAACGCGCGCCGTGGCACAGCGTTACAACTTAAAATTGTGTATACTCTAAAATTGTACCACATTCTAGAAAAAAATCAAGGTTTATTACATATTGGCCGTTATCTATTCCCAAAAGCGGAGTTTTTCGCATCAAAACGCGCCCTGTTATCTCTTTAGGCTTGTTTTTTATGGTATTTCGGTAATAATCACGTACTGCATTTTTAAGTGCATCCTCAGCAGCCTGCTTAATTCCTTCAAAACCAAGGCTAAGATCCCCATATCCGCGCCCATGAATCGTAGGATTTTGTATAGAAGCCCACAAATTATAGGTCTGAACCTCGTGCTGCGTCCTTGTATAGTCAATCCAGCAGTTAAACCGGTTGTTTTCTATCCAAACCGAAGAGTATTTCACATCAAAAGATGGGGTCCCTGCACTGGCTGTGGTCCCTGAGCCTGTCGAAGGGCCCCTTACAGGAGAAATCTCAAAATATTCTTCCACCGCGCGTGTCTTATCCGACGGAGTATAGGTAAAATTCCAGCCGTAAACCAGGCCTTCCAGCAAAAAAGGCACCATTTCCTTAATTCTTGTAATTGGATAATCAAATTCACCGGCCTGTGCGTCACTTGCGGCAGCTTCTGTTCCCGGGTAAGCGTCGGTATCGGCCCACACTGCAAAGCGTATATGTTCAATAATGGAAGGAGTTTGGGCATAAAGGGAGGAGCCTGCACAAGGCACAAAGCACAAAAGCACCAGCGCGCTAAAGAAAATTCCTATTTTTGATAGTTGTTTTTCCATATCTTAAACGGATTAACTCCCATTCTTATTACAAAATAAAGCAGCGCCACAAGAAAACCAAAAAGATGCGTAAAATGCGCTACATTTGATGTACTGAAAAATCCGCTTACAATTTCAATTACGGTATAAATCAGCACAAGAACAGGAGCCGGAATTGGAATAATACCCCATATAAATATCATGGAACGCGGATACAGGACTGCGTATGCAAAAAGCACTGCATAAACTGCTCCACTGGCCCCTAATAAAAATGTTCGGTAACTTCCGGTAAAATAATAAAGGATAAATGACAGAACTGCGCTCAAAATGCCGGTAACAAAATAAAAAAGCAGGAACTCCTTTGAGCCTATGGCACGCTCTACCCCTACCCCAAAAAAGAAAAGTCCAAGCATATTAAGAAAAACATGTCTGAATCCCTGGTGTGCAAACATATAAGTTACAAACTGCCACCACATTCCGCGCCCAAGCACAAGCGAAACATTAAGGGCAAGGTAATATACAAGGTTTGTAACAAAATTGCACAGAAAAAAGACAATAAAATTGATGAGGATTATGCACAAGGTTGCATGAAAATATGAGTATTTAAATGGTTTACGGAAAAACGGTGTGCGTCTTACCTCTTGCGGCTGGTCAGACTCTGTAAATTCGTCACTCATTGCTTTCTTTTAATTTGTGTACAGCCGGATCAAAGAAGGTTATCTGATTTCGTCCGTTATTCTTGGACATATACAGGCCACTGTCTGCCTGATTTACAAAAATATTTGGCAAATCAACAGGATTTTTCTCTGTATCAAAAACAGAAACACCGCCCGAAACTGTTACATGCAGATGCTGGTCGTTGTAAACAAAATCGTAGCCTTCTATCTTTTTGCGGATTCGTTCTGCAACCTTCATGGCTTCGGTCTTGTTGCCCTTGCGTAAAAGAACTGTAAACTCTTCTCCACCGTAGCGGCTAGCAATATCGGTCTCGCGCAGGCTTGATTTAATGATGTTTGCAACAGTTATAAGAACAAAGTCTCCGCATTCGTGTCCGTAGGTATCGTTAAACTTCTTAAAGAAGTCTATATCAAACATAAGGACTGCAATATTTTCTTTAAGTTCAAAGGCCTTATCAATTGCTTCTGTAAGCTGATTAAAGAAGAAGTACTTAAGGCGCAGGTGTGTCATCATATCGGTAGAAGACATTTCCATGAGCGAAGCGTTGTTTATAGCAACCGTAGCGAGCGATGCGATAGACATAATCATGTTCTGTTCATACTCGGTATAGGTTGTTTCGTCTTCTATTGCAATGCGTTCCTGCAGAATAAGAATACCGCTAAGGTGATTGTTTTTTTCGATAAGCGGAACAATAAGTGTCGGATTAAGGTTTGCTAAAAGCTGCATGCTGTCGTCATCGTCGGTTACCATTGTCTTGAGTTCTGCAAAGGTAACAGGCTTTTGAGATTCCAGCAGGAATGAACAGATAGAAGAGCCAACCGGAATGGAAAGCTTTTTACCTGTGCTCATAGCCTTGGCGGTTTCGAGATTGAGTACATCATTTGTGATTGGGTCACGTACAAAGATTTCGGCACCAAGAACGTGCATCTGGGCCATACAGATATAAACGATGGACTCCAGAAGATTAGAAAAGTCCAGAGTAGAACAGAAGGATTTGGCAATATCAATAAGCTGTTCCAGGTCATATATACGTTTTTCGTAATATGTAGACTGCTCAAGAATTTCCTTATCCATTGAAACTGAATGAGTATCTAATTCATGTAATTTTGCCGTCAAATCCACTACTGACTATCTCCACCTGTATTAATAATAACATAATTTTTCATAATTTCAAAGAATATTTTCCAATCCGGGTGCTGAATTTCCAACATATTTGTGTTTTCCTTGTTTCTGGATGAAATCATAAGCACTTTGAGGTTAGAAATAATCTCGCTTGAAGGTTTTTTGGAGTCTGCAAGCAGTTCACCAATATATTTGTACAACGAATGCAGGTTTGCACTAATTGCCTGCAAAAGCTGATGTGCTTCGTTATTTGTAGTAATAACCATTTTTTCGAGCTTTTTATAAAAGTCCTTGTCCTTGTGACTGTCGGTAACATAGCTCTGCATTACCGCAATACTGTTGTGCTGGTCATTTCCAAAGGAATCTTCAAATTCCTGGAACTTGGCCTGTGCATTAATTGCAGCATAAACCGTAGTACTAAACGCAGATTTGTAAGCAGGATTATTAAAAAAGCCTTCGATTACAATATCGTTTAAAAGTCCCTTTACGCCCTCTGTAAGATACAGTCGCAAGAAGGTTTTGAGGATTCGCATAGGCAAAATCCACTGGAAGCTAAGGGTAACTGTAGGAGCGAGCATTGCATTTGATTCTGCATTGTAGCCGAATACGGTATCCAGCGGCATATTTTTGAACAGCGCATTAACTTCGCTTGAAATATTTTCGTCCTGAATCTCTGATTTGATTTTCTGCTCGTCTGCATCAAATTTTTCCTGGAAGATATTGGCAAATTCCTGACGCGGAGAACCAGTGTAAGAAGCAACATCCGGCTCATAAGTAACATTCTGCTTGGCAAGACGGATAAGGCTCTTGAGCTTGTCTACAGTGAGCACCTTGGAAATAATATAGTTTATTTTCTTAAGACACGAAATGTAGACTGCACTTTCTTCGTTGCTGAGCATGGTTCCTTTTTTAAGCTGTGCCAGAGCAATAACCTGGTCTGCAGTAGAGGTAGTAATCTTCATTCCCGAAATCTGATAGTACAGGTCTTCCAAAAGATTAATAGCCTTGCTTACAGGAATCTCTACCCAGTTTGGTTTGTAAGTAAAATCTGCCGGCTGAAAGTTAAGGTCAAAAACCTGGAGCAGCGGCACAAAAGTAATGTGACAAAAATCTACCAGTTGACGGAGCGAAAGAATATCCTTGTCTATGCGGCGGAAATTTTCGGAATTGAGTTCCTTTATTACCTTTTCGCACTGTGTACGCTGGTGTATGTATATTCTGTCTGCATTCTGAATCTCGTTCATTACCTCTTCCTTGCGTTTTTCAAAGGAAAGGCTTTCGATTATATCCTGATACTCCGGAGTGTAGCCTGTAAGAATGAGCTGGGCTTCAAAGCGATGCTGACGCAGGCTGTCTATGGAGCTTACTGTTGTAAGAAAAAGATCATCAAGTGTTTTTGTATTTTTATAAAGGCTGTAAATTGCTTCTGCAAAGTTTGCTTCAAGATTTCCGCTTTTGTAAATAACTGGTTTATATTCTTTGAGTTCGGCGTCCAGTTTTTTAAGCTGCTGCTTTTTCTGAACTTCTGGAGAGGAACGTTTGAATATAGACTCAAAAAAGTCGGAAATGCTTTGAATTAAACTCATACCTACATCCCAATAAAGAACAGCGAGAAGAACATATAAACGTTAGCGGCAAGGAATATACAGTTGCCTACAAGGTGCATAAAGCGGTACTTGCGCAGGTTGTAGAAAATAAAGCCAAGCACATAGAAAAATGCCGAAGCAACCAGCATGGCAAAGCTCTGTGCAGGAAGAGCCTTATACAGTGTTACAGGCATTGCAAACAGAGAAAGACCTGCAAGAGCGTATAAAACCTTGTTGAGCTTGTAGTGCTTGCGGCCCGAAATTGCATAAAAAAGAACTCCGATTGCCGAAGCAGTCCATACAAAACCAAAGATAGCCCATCCGGCTATACCCTGAATCTTTGTGATTGTAAAGGTTGTATAAGAAAAGCCCATGCACAAAAATACAAAGACGTGCGAAAGGCGGTCGAATACGATTTTTGGAACCATTGCGGTAAGAGCATGCTGCAGACAGCTAAAGAGGTACATCAAAATCATGCTGGCCGAAAAGAGTGTGTAGCAGACAATGGTAAGATTTTTGAACATCATGCCTTCGCGCACACCAAGTGTATCCAAAATTGCGAGTGCTGCAATAAACATGGCAGAACCAATTCCCTGAACAATTGCAGAACCAATTTCTTCGTTTGTAGAAAGAGGGCGTTCCTGCTCCATGTATTCGATGGCACGTTTTTCCTGTTCTATGCGGCGC
This sequence comes from Treponema sp., assembly GCA_017544745.1. The sequence goes on from JAFYDO010000038.1 coordinate 5,559, forward strand.
TGTGCACGTGCCTTTTTGCGTTCTGATTTTGCATAATCTTCGGAAGCATACTTTGCCTTAAGGCGTTCCGGATTTTTTGAATATTGAATATGTATTTCGCGGACAGTGTTTTCGTAGTCCTGGCGTAATTTTCTGAGTCTAAACTTCTTTTTTAGTTTAAGTGACTTAAGGGTAGACTTTCGTTTAGCTTTAGATGCTATTTCGTCCTGAATAGAGACCTGAACATCCTGAATTGTACCCTGCACTTCTTTAAGTGTCTTTGGAATATCCATTTTAAGAACTCCTCTTTACAGTATTATTATAAACTTTTTCTATATAATTCATACAGCAAAACGCCGGCTGCAACCGAAACGTTAAGACTGTCAATTTTTCCACAAGTTGGTATAGATACTATTGTATCACACTTTTTGTGCAAAAGCACATCAATTCCGCTTCCTTCGCTGCCCATTACCAAAGCGGTTTTTGAAGCAAAATCTATCTTTGTACAGGTCTGGCCGCCTGCATCTGCCCCGTAAATCCAAAAGCCTGCTTCTTTAAGCTGCTCTGCGGCACGTACAAGATTTTTTACTACTGCAACAGGTACCCAGGCGCTTGCTCCTGCACTGGAACGAGCAATTATTTCGTTACCTGCAATATCGCTGGCACTGTTATGCTCAGGGATTACCACAAGGCTTGCCCCAAACTGATCACAGCTTCGGATTATGGCACCCACATTATGCGGGTCTGTAATTTTATCCAGAATTACTACAGTTGCTTTTTCCTGGCCTGTGGCAGCCAGCTTTTTGAGCCACGCATCAAAATCTACAAGATTTGACGGAGTCTTTGATTTACCGGCTGTCTCCATTACAATGCCTCTGTGGTCGCGAAGCACTGGATCCAGGTCTATAACCAGCTGATCCAGCGCCTTGTCGTCCGTCTGCTGGCAGCTTACACCCGCTTTTTTGGCTTCCTCGAGTATCTTTTTTACACGAGGACCAGGTTTACTGTAATAAAGCTTAAAACCAGGTGTGGTACCTTCTTTTAGAGAACGGATTTTTTCTTCTATGGCGTGAAAACCGGTAATAATCATTATCTACCGCAGCACTGCTTGTATTTTTTACCGCTTCCGCATGGACATGGGTCGTTGCGGCCAACTTTTGCACCAACACGCTTTACAGTTGTTGGAATAACATTACCTGCAACATATTTCCAGTCGCCGTCTACCTGACGGAAGAGTGAAATTTCGTGATGAACATCGTGCATCTGATGCAAAGTATAATCTGCTTCAAATTCTACAACATATTCGTCTTCTTTTTCGCCCTTTTCGGTGCGCAGAATCTTAAGGCCGTTCCACTGAGACTGTTTGCTCCAGTCTTCGGTAGCCTTGCGGTCAATTTCGCCTACTTCTTCGCCTTCTACACAAGAGTTGATGATGTAATCAATTTCGTGCTTTACATAGGAAGAATAGCGGGCACGCATACAAGATTCGGCATCC
>JAFYDO010000249.1 GCA_017544745.1 Treponema sp.
GTTATTGAAGCAATTAAGAGCGGTAAGTATGACCACATCCGTTTGAACTTCCCTAATGGTGACATGGTTGGACACACTGGTGTATTCAACGCAGTAGTTTGTTCTATGGAAGGAATGGATCTTCAGCTTGGACGCCTTAAGGCCGCTATTGAAGAAGCTGGCGGTATTTTGTGTTTGACTGCTGACCACGGAAACTCTGACGATATGTACGAGCATGCAAAAGACGGCAGCGTAAAGAAGGATGCTGACGGCGAACCAAAAGCAAAGACTTCTCACTCACTCAACCCTGTTCCTGGAATTATCTACGACCCTGAATACAAGGGTGAATATGACAACACAAAGTTGAACGACGGGCTTGGTATTTCAAGCTGGCCAAGCACACTCATGATGCTCATGGGTTATGTTCCACCAGCTGACTATGATAAGTCTATGATTAATTTGAAGTAAGGGATTCCCGGGGCAAGCCCGGGAATGTCACTAATTCATCTTGTACAATTCTTCGGTGGCGATACGGGCTTTGGCTACGATGTCACCGATTTTTTTTTGGAAACAATAGTACAGCGTTTTCATATCACCGATGCAAATCATATCTCCAATTTCGTACCAGTAGTAATCTGAATACAGGCTGTAACTTGCACGAGGGCCCTGTTCATAGTGGAGTTTTCCATCACAGCCGTCGAGAACAAAGCCTTTGTTTGTGTGCTGCAGTGTGCCCTGCCCTACATGATAAATTGCTTTTGTATTTACCATCATGTATATTTCGACAGGAGTATCTATGCAGTAAGTGCCGGCGGTAAGTTCGCTGCGTACCTGTTCGCGCTCCCAACGGAACCAGTCGGGAACCTGGCAAATCTCTTTTGTATCATTTTGCTCCAGTTGGCCGTCTTCTCGTAAAGTCCATTGCAGACCGCAGTTTGAACAGGTAAGTGTTATGCCCTTGCCGGACATTTTTCCTTCGCAGCCACAGTTACGACATTTATATAAAACTCGGTTGAGGTAGTCGGCACGAAACGGCTCGGTGATTTTTACATTGTTGTCGCGCTGCCATTTCCAGTTATCAAAGGTAAACTCGCTGCGCAGGACCTGGTTGAGTTCATCTACAGTTTTGTTCTTTATGTCTTCCGGCGACAAAAGATATTTGATATCTGCGCTGATGTTTACCTTGCGCTTTTGAAGATTGTTGTACAGCGGGTCGCGTGCAAAGGCTCCGTAGGTGCGTACCATTACAACTGGGACACCCAAAAGTTTGAGACATTTTCCAAGAGTGGCGGGCAACGGTGTTGCGGTACCATCAAAGGAATAGCTTGCTTCGGGATACATGAGGATTGAAGTGTGCAGTTTATCCAGCGCATATTTCATATTGCGGACAAGAACAAAATCGGTTACGAACTTATTTGTAGGGATGCAGCCAAGATGACGCATGAGCCAGTTTTTTCCAACAAAGCCGTCGCTGGTGCAGACAATGTTCATAGGGCGACGGGCAAAAACAGTCTGGGCAATGAGCAGGTCGGTAAAGCAGGAATGATTCATAAGAATGAGACACGGTTCGCGCTCTCCAAGCTTTTCCATTCCAATATAATTTGCCTTAAAGTTAGTTGCCGCTAACTCACCCTTACCAAGCAGACGCATAAGCCAACGCCAGAAAACTCCAGGGCGAACAGGCTTTTGAGATTTCTGGGTTCTAAGTGCAAGCACCTTTTCGTAAGACAATTCTTTTACAACAGTTTTCATGAGCGTATCCTTCGCATGACTATGGTTAGTGAAATTATAAATACAAAAATACTTATCAATTGTGAAACAGACAGAGGTCCTACAAAACCGCGGCCTTTATCAGCACGCAGGTATTCCAGGGCAAAACGAACAACCGAATAATAAAGCAGATAAATTGGAAAAAACGACAGTTCTTTTTTATGCAGTAAGAACGCAAGTACACAAAACGCAAACGCAAAAAGCAGGAGTGCTTCCAGAATCTGCACAGGAAAAATCCCCGGGCCGCACGGGACATCACTAACAGGATTAGAATAATGAACAGCAAGCGGACCTTCATAAGGAATACCGTAACAGCAGCCGGCGCAAAAGCAGCCCACACGTCCCCAGGCATGAATGTACGGAATTACAAAAGCAAAAATATTCAGAAAATCGTGGAAGCTGGAGTGTGCGATTTTTACACCGACAAGATATCCGAGTACTCCGCCAAGGAGCCCGCCGTAAAAAACAAAGCCGCTGGACATAAGGCCCGATTTTATTGGATGAGTTACCATCAAACCAAATACAAGAAAAAATTTGGAAACAGGAAATGCGGTTAAAAGATAAAGCAGTTTGGCAAACACAAAACCAAATGCAGTAACAACAGCAGCAACAATTATAAAATTGTAATAGTTTTTATCCAGGCGTTTGCATAAGCTTTTGCAGATTGCACCGCCCGATAAAAGACCTGCGACTATACACAGGCCGTAAAGAGGAAGCTTTATAAAACCAAGATTAATAAAGGGAAGCGTAGGACTTTTGCTGCAGATTAATCAAAAACACCAAGGCTGTCTAAGATTCCGGCACTGGTTCCAATACAGGCAATACAGGCGATTGTAACAATGAGTCCCCAGCAGAGCGCAATAATTCCAAGAATCATACCGGTCTTTGCAGTTTTTTTCTGTTCGCCACCGGCCTTCATTCCAATTGCACCAAAAATAATTGCAAGAATACCACAGAATGAACCAATCCAACCCATTCCAGCGGCACCACCACCTACTGCAATAACAAGGGAAACAATTCCCAAAACCAAAGCTGCTGTATGCATAAAAATCTCCTATATATGAAATTATAGCATTTCTTTATCAGATTTTAAACAATCTTTTAATATTTTCATCCACAGTTTGATTTAAAACCGGGAGGGAAACAGAGCGGACCTGGGCTAGAAAATTGAAAACATGTTCGACTAGCACAGGGGTGTTGGGTTGGCCACGGAAAGGGACTGGGGCCAGATATGGGGCGTCGGTTTCGGTAAGGAGGCGGTCGTCCGGGATAAAGCGGATTAGTTCTTCCATCTGTTCAAGCTTGGATTTTTTGGTGTAGGTTATACCACCGCCAAGTGCAATATACCAGCCGCGGTCCAGGAAAGTTCGGGCTTCATCTATTCCGTAGCTGTAGCAGTGAATTATTCCGTTATCGTAGCCTATGTTTTTTATGCAGTCCAGCGTATCCTCGTAGGCGTCGCGGCTGTGAACTATTACTGGAAGATCCAGCTCGCGGGCAAGTTCAATATGAGCTTGAAAAAGCTCACGTTCTCCGCGGTAGATCTGTTCATCAAAATCGCTTTCGGTTCGTCCGTCGGCTCCAGAAGGATTCCAGTGATGGTCAAGGCCGCACTCCCCTATTGCAATAACGTCTGGTGTAACGGAGTCTCGCAAAATCTTCATCTGATTCTCGCGGTCTTTTATGCTGTCTATATCAGGCCAGATTCCTGCAGAATAATACATGAAGCTGCGAGCCTTTTGCGCAAGCTTGGAATCCGGCATGGCGGTGATGCATTTTTCTACAGAAAGCTTTCTGCATGCAAGATCTCCTGCTTTGGTACCAATATCAAGTCCAAAAAAACAGTCGCGTTGGGCCATTTCGGTCAGAACCTGCACGCCGTCTATACCTCGTTCTTCTGTCATCATCTTAAAATGAAAATGTGTATCGCTGAACATAATTTTTTTTCCTTAAATCGCCATATAATAGCA
>JAFYDO010000250.1 GCA_017544745.1 Treponema sp.
AGTTCGGCACCAAGCAGAAGGTTAAAGTTTTTGGTAAAAGCAAGAATAATTCCTGCGCTTACCGAGAACATCTGGTAATCCTTTGGTGCAAAAAGATTTACCGGCTGTTTTATATCAAAGGTTGCGGTAATAATTGGCAAAAACTGGCACGAAAGTCCTGCTGCAAAATAAGTAGGCAGCGGATCATCAAGACGCAGACCCTTTTTACTTCCAAGACCTGTAAAGGCAGCGCCAAGATTCTGGGCAGAAACACCTATTCTTACATTTGGTGTACGGGACGCAAAAAACTTGAGAAAGTTAAACTGCATCATAATGCCAAGGTCGGCCATAATTCCAACACCCGACTGTGCAAGTCCGGAAAGGCTTTTTATAGCATCGGTATCGTTGTCAGTGTAGGAGGGTACTCCGCGGAAGGCGCTTTTTATTGTTGCACCAAGTGCAAGACCCTTAAAATCATAACCAGCAAGAAAATTATAAGAAATATTTGCAGCAATATTGCTTTCTGTGTAATAACTTGCGTTTACGCGTTCTCCAAAAAGGTTGTATTCGGTAAAAGGCAGATAAAGACAGCCCGCCTGGAATCCAAAACCAAGGTTATTTATTCGTGTTGTGTAGACAAGGGTGTCCATTTTGGAATCTGCAATCCAGGAATTGTGGTAGGCGCTGGCCTGTGTTTCGCCAATAATACTGCTTGCTGCTGCATTGTAGTTTATATAGCCGGCATCGTCACAAAGACCTGTGTAAGCAGAACCAAGACTTTCGGGACGTCCGCCAATTGGAATGAGCAGGGATCGGAAAGAGGTTGTTCCTTCATTTTTGGAGCTGTCAAAGTAGCCGAGCTCTGTCATTACCGAAGTTACATCAGAATACTCAAGGGCCTGCATGTTAAAACACACAAAAAGGGTGAGAAAAACCAAAAAAATATACTTTTTAGCCCAAAAAGCCTTCATAATTCACTAAAATATTACTACATTTTCGGTTTTTTTTCTCTTATATATAAGGTATATTTTTAGAAGAAATTTGCCGAAAATATAATGATAAATAGAATGGTAGAATGACGATGAAACGACAACTCCGTCTTTTTCTAACAGCTATATTTTTCCTCTTTATTATTGTGCCTTGTTCAGCTCAAATTGTAGATGAGATTGAAATGGATGACAATGGTGGAGAAGTTATGTCCCTGTTTGAAATTGAACGTCTCATCCGAAAAACCGACTATACCGAAGCCCTTAAACAGCTTAACATTTACATCGAAAAAAAGCCTGATTATTTTGATAACGCCCAGCGTCTTGTAAAAATTATTATGAACAGACGTAAGCAGTATTCAGTCCTTGCAGAAAAAGCTATTAAATCAAGCACAGAGAATCCGGAAGACCACGAAACTCCGGCAAAGATAATTCTGCAGATGCGCAGCATAGAAAAGAACCCGCCTGCAGAAATTAAGCGTATGATTGATATGCTCGAAGAGATGCACCTGTTTAAGTATTACGCATATCTGTTTGATACAATTCTCGAGGAGTCTGCCCGCCTTACACAAAACGCAAGCTACGACGAAGCAATTGCTTATGTTCAGGAACAGGGCTTTGATATTTACAAAGACGAATACTACGACATGTACGAAACTGAAAATACACAGATGGCAGAAAATGCTACTGCAATTATGGACAGTCTTTCTGCTTCTCTCGTGCAGTTCCGCGATAACGATCTTCAAAAAGAATTTGATACAGCGGTTTCTCAGTTTATACGTGCCGTTCGCAACGACAATTATTCCGAAGCAGATGCTCAGTTTGCGCGTGTAGAAGCAGTCTTTACAAGATATGCCCAGGTGCGCAACAGTGTGTATGCATGCGGCCAGCAGATAAAGGAGCTTTACGAACAGCAGCGTGAACTGGACAGCGAAATTACAGATGCTTCTTATCTGCCGTTTATGCAGCGTTTCATTCTTGGAATTCAAACTACACCGGATTCAGGTATTCTTGGTGCTATAGACGGAAAGTTTGCTGCAGGTCTTGAAGAAATGAAAGCAGCAGTTACTCAGGCAGTTCGCGATCACAGTAATACTTATCTTGCAGCTTTGCCTCAGGTGCTTTTTGAATCTGCAACAGATTATGATAATCTTTCTAATGCTGCAAAATATGTTGTTCCTGTAAGTCAGTATGGCGACCTTGGAAAAAAGACAAACGCATTGTATGC
>JAFYDO010000251.1 GCA_017544745.1 Treponema sp.
GACAGGATGTGACTCACTTGCAATTTCTATCGGTACTTCACACGGACGCTGTAAGTTCACTCCAGCTCAGTGTACACGCACTGCTGACGGTGTTCTTATCCCTCCTCCACTGGCTTTTAACGTTCTTGAAGAAATTGAAAAGCAGCTCCCAGGATTCCCAATCGTACTTCACGGTTCTTCTTCTGTTCCTGTTGAATATGTAAAGATTATTGAACAGTACGGCGGAAAGATTCCTGATTCAGTTGGTATTCCAGAAGAACAGCTCCGCAAGGCTGCTAAGTCTGCTGTATGTAAGATCAACATTGACTCTGATGGAAGACTTGCAATGACTGCAGCTGTAAGAAAGTTCCTTGCAGAAAATCCAGAAGCTTTTGACCCACGCCAGTTCCTTTCTGCTGCCCGTGACGAAGCAAAGAAGATGTACATGCACAAGAATATTGAAGTACTTGGATCTGCAGGTCACGCATTGGACTAATAGAGATGCCGAAACAAGTTCGGCATGACAGTCATCTTGTTCCGGCATGACAGTCATCCTGAACTTGTTTCAGGATCTCAAACGGTGGTTGATTATCAGCCACCGTTTTTTTTATTCCTGAGAATTTTTAATAGTAGAAATAATTACAAAAACGACAGGAACCACAGAATACAGAATGCCAAGAATAAGAATGAGTGCAAACTTGTAGTCTATGGCGTAGAGGGCATCGGAAACAGCAGGGTAAAATGCGTAGAATAAAATTACAAGAGAATTGATAACGATTGGTGCAACCTTGTGCTGTGTAATGCCGTTATAAAGTGCAAGCAGGCTAAGCGCAATCTGGCCTAGCATTGCAAGATAGATTACAGGCTTTAAGAATAAATCGTAGGCCTGGTAGTAAACTTCAGAAGCAGTGATTACACAATATGGAAGATAAACTGCAAAAAACGGACAGAGCAGAGGGAAAAAGTTTTTGAACTTGTATTCCATAGTGTCGCGCGAAATAAGTGCGTAAACAGCAGAAACAACTACCAGAGGCAAAAGATTCTGCTTGATTAAATAATAGGCAAAGTTCTGACCAAATGAATAATAAACAAGTCTGTGTTCATAGCTAAAGAAGTAACGGCAGGCACAGACAAAGGCTGCAGTTATGAGTCCTGCAAAAGCAGGCAGAATGATTGAACGGTCTTTTATAGTAAATGCATACGCTAAAAAAGCGGCAGGTAAAAGTAAAATCAAAAATAATAACATATAGATAAAATATCCTTTATTTTTATTTGAATCAAGACAGGCATATTAAAGGTTACGTCGTAGATTGCTTCGTCGCCTACGGCTCCTCGCAATGACCGTCATTCTTTATCTTAATAATTGATGCCCGTCCTTCTATAGTAATCTTGTCGCCGGGTGCAATAGCATAAATCTCTTCTGCATAGATTGTCTTGCCAAACTGGTCGCCGGGGCCTCGGATAACGGCTTTTTCGGAGGAAAGAACATATATGAGCTGAACTCCCTCTGAATTATACATGCTCCAGCCGCCACGAACATCCTTGCGTTCAAGCGAAAAATATGGACATTCAAACTGGCCGCCAAACGGAGCCGGTGGAATCATATCTTTTGTTTTGATTACTTCAAGACCCTTTTGAATATGAACCTCTCGTCCCCTGCCCCAGTCATAAAGGCGGTAGGTAAGGTCGCACGACTGCTGTACCTCTAAAAGGCGCAAGCCCCCGCCAATTGCATGAACAGTACCGGCAGGAATAAAGATAAAGTCGCCTTTCTGAACTTCTACAAAATTAAGGTACGGATCTAAAGCGCTGTTTTCTATTGCGGCTGCCAGTTGTTCCCGGGTTGCTCCATCTTTTAGACCATAAACAATTTTTGCGCCGGGAGCTGCATCAAGCACATACCAGCATTCAGTTTTTCCGCGGTTACCTTCACCTTCCAGCCGTACGGCATCCTGGTCATCGGGGTGCACCTGAATTGAAAGAGTATCATTTGCCTGAATGATTTTTACAAGCAGAGGATAGTCACCGCCACAAAGCTGTTTAAAATCTTCCTGGCAGCCATTTGGGTGAGTCGAGGCAATCCAAAGCTCGTAGCCCCAGATTTTTTCTGATTTTACAGGTGTAAGCTTTAGCATTTTGTAACAGTTTCCAGTGCAAGCTTCATCATATCTTTAAAAGTTGTCTGTCGTTCTTCGGCAGTGGTTGCTTCTCCGGTAATAATGTGGTCGCTTACTGTAAGAATTGCAAGTGCCTTTCGGTTGAACTGAGCAGCAAGCGTATACAGTTCTGCAGCTTCCATTTCGAGTCCGGCTACACCAAACTTTTTCCAGAGCTTCCAGTTTTCGTTTTCGTCATAAAAACGATCTGATGAAGCACAAGGCGCAACAACTGCACGCAGTCCCAGATCTTTTGCTGTGTGATAAGCAGTATCCAAAAGTTCAAAGCTTGGAACAGGTGCAAAATGCATGAGGCCAAAGCGCTGACTCTGAAGTGCAGAATCTGTACAGGCTGCATTTGCAATAATAATGTCGCGAACCTTTACATCCTCGCGGATAGAACCGCAGGTCCCGATTCGCACAGCCTTCTGTACATTATAAAACTGAAAAAGTTCCTGCACATAGATGGAAAGAGACGGCTGCCCCATTCCGGTTCCCTGAACAGAAACCTTTTTACCGTTATAGGTTCCGGTAAAACCATACATTCCGCGAACTTCGTTGTAACAAACTGCGTTTTCAAGGAAGTTTTCTGCAATAAATTTAGCTCTGAGCGGGTCGCCAGGCAACAAAACTGTATCTGCAATTGCACCTTCGGGTGCGTTTATGTGTGTACTCATAATTTTATTATAAAACGGAATAACGAAAAATTCAAATATTACTTATTGAACTGCCCGTTCACTTCAGTCACAGCTCCCAGTAATTCCTGAATACCTTCTGGTGTTGTATGTGGCCCAAAGCTAAAGCGCACAGCGTTTTCACTTATTTGTGGAGTGATATGCATGGCCTCTAAGACAGGACGTTTGTTTTTCTTTGAGGAACAGGCGCTGCCGGTAGAGATATAAAAGCCTTTGGAGTCCAGTGCGCGGAGCATAACGTTTCCCGGAATATGGTCAAAGGCGGCCTGAACTACGTATGGAGAAAAGAGTTTTGAGTTCTGCAGACGTCCGGGAGGAACAATAGTACAGCCTTTGAGCTGTGACAAAGCGTCTACAAACTTTGCAGATGCTTCTACAAGTTCAGGCTTTTCTTTGTTGTAATAGCGTTCCAGCGCAAGAGAAAAAGCTACAGCACCAAGAACATTTTCGGTACCGCTGCGTATTCCTTTTTCCTGGCCGCCACCGCGCAAGAATACGTCAATAGCATCCTTCATATAAAGAATACCGATTCCACGAGGGCCGCAGATTTTGTGGGAACTCAAGGCAGCACTGTCAATTCCTTTATGAGCAAGATTAAGCTGGATTTTTCCTGCAGCCTGAACACAATCTACGTGGAACTTTGGCTTACGTTTGCCGGCACTCCACGCAGTGATTGCATCTGCAATTTCGTAAATCGGCTGAATGGAACCGGTTTCGTTATTAACAGCCATAATGCATACAAGCGTTGTATCAGTTGTCAGACAACCGGTCACAGCCTCCGGGGTAACAATTCCGTTTTTATCTACAGGAAGCTGTACCACATTCCAGCCGCAGTTTTTAAGGGC
>JAFYDO010000252.1 GCA_017544745.1 Treponema sp.
TCTTGAGGATATTTACCGAAAGAATCCTGCAGACTGGAATTTTGTCAATACGTTTACTCCTTCGCTGTGTGGCAGATACAGTGATTTAACAAGAGCGTTGGGTGCGTTAAAGAAAGGTGGAGCCGAATTCTGTGATATGTCTGGTTCCGGTTCTACACTCTATGGGGTTTTTACCAAAAAGCAACGGGCTGAAGATTGTAAGAAGCTGCTTGATGAAACCTGGAATTGTGCTCTTGTGCAGTTGCTGTAAGAAAAAAGGAAAGTGAATGGAGGAATTCTCGTATGCAGATTACAGAATTAAGGATTCGAAAGGTCGAAGATGAAGGCAAGTTACGTGCCTATGTCACCGTAACTTTTGACAACTGCTTTGTAGTTCATAATGTAAAGATTATTGAAGGAAAAAGTGGTCTTTTTATTGCCATGCCAAGCAGGAAAACCGCAAACGGGGAATATAAGGATGTAGCTCACCCTATAAGCCCTGAATTCAGAACAGAATTGCAGAACAAGATTGTTTCTGAATACGAAGCTGGTCATGTTGAGGTTGGCGGCGAGGCCGACTAATTGAAGATACATGGATTTTCTCCGCTGGTGTAATGGTAGCACACGAGCTTTTGGTGCTTAGAGTCCGGGTTCGAATCCTGGGTGGAGAATTAATCTCTGCGTTGCAGGGTATAACAATTTTAAAGGATATAAGGAGCTTTACGAAATGAGTAAGCAGACTTTGAACGCAAAAGTGCGTACTGCATCTGGTAAAACAGCTGCTAAAAAACTTCGCCAAGTAGGTAGTATCCCGGCCGTTATGTACAACGAAAAGGGTGAAGCTACAATGCTTGAGGTAAACGAAGTTGAATTCAACAAGATTTGGAGAACAATCACTCCAACAACTTCAATCAATCTTGTAGTAGATGGCAAGGAACATCTGGCTTTGATTAAGGATACTGAATACAATATCCGTACAGACAAGGTTCTTCATGCAGACTTCTTTGTACCGGCTGCTGACGAAAAACTTGTTATGAAAATCAAGGTTCACTTTACTGGAACACCTGCAGGTGTACTTAAGGGTGGTTTCAAGAAAGAACGCAACAACGAAATTAAGATTAAGGCTGCTATTGCAGATCTTCCTGAAACAATTGTTGCCGACATTTCTAAGATTAATGCCAGTGAAGCTTTGCGCGTAAAGGATCTGGAAGTTGGAAAAGACGTACAGATTCTTACAGACATGGAACTTCCTTTGGTAACAGTTTCACCAGCACGCTAATTTTTGTTTAATTATTCTTAAGCAAAAGAATCACGGGTGTGGAGTACAATTCCTCATCCGTGATTTTTTTTGATGAACGAATTGTACCGCAGGGGGATTTGTGCAGCATAAACCGGCTTTTGAAAATCAACTAATCTCTGGTCTAGACGCCTGCGGTGTAAATTTAGACGCTCTTGCAGCCGGGCATAAAGCATTGGGAGCTGCAGTTTCGGGCGGGGCAGATTCTGTAAGTCTGCTTGTTGGCCTTTGTTCTGTCTGCAGTGACTATTCCATTCCTCTTAAAGTAATTACCGTAAATCATTTTATAAGACAGGATGCCGAAACCTGTGGAGATGCAGAATATGTACAGGATTTATGTGCGTCCCTTAAAAACCAGGGCTATGATGTAAGCTGTACTGTATGGAGCTTAAAGCGCGGCCAGGTAGAAGAGCTTTCTGCTGCAAAGGGCTGTGGTATTGAAGCTGCCGCACGTGAGCTTCGTTATAATGCCTTTGAAACATTTATAAAAGAAAATAATCTTGACTTTTTATGTCTTGCACACAATAAAAACGACCAGACCGAAACCTTACTCATGCGCTTTTTGCAGGGTAGTGCAAACGGTGGTATTCCCTGCGTACGAGGAGCTTTTGTACGCCCGCTTTTATGGACAGACCGTAATAGAATAGAAGAATATCTTAATTCAAAAAAAATCGGCTGGCGTACCGACAGTACAAACACAGATACAGCTTACCTTCGTAACAGAATACGAAATAATCTTATTCCGCTTTTGAACAGAGATTTTGCCGGCTGGGATAATGCTGTGTTGCTGGGGCTCGAAAAAGAAAGTGCAGATAATGAATATCTTCAGAAACAGGCAGAGGAGTTTTGTAAGGGGCCCTTCGACATGCTCAGGGACCGCGAGGAAATCAAATTCCCGGGCCCTGACTTCTATTCGCTGGATCGTGCAATCCAGCTGCGTGTTCTTACTCTTGCAATGAATGCCCTGGGTGTGGGCGAGCGCATTCCCTATGTTTTTTTGCGGGATGTATGCAATTATGCCGATAATTATAATAGAAGAAATAATACAAATTCCGGGGAATCTACCAAGTGTTTTGCGGGAATTTGCATAGTCCTTAAAAAAGACGAAGTTTTAA
>JAFYDO010000039.1 GCA_017544745.1 Treponema sp.
AAAGTCTGAATCACTGTATTTAATAAGTTCGTTTACATGAGGAAGCTTTGTATTTGTAGTTTTATCCAGATAGTCTAAAAGAAAGCCCGCAGGTGCAATTTCGGCATCATTTTCTTCAAGACCAAACGGTTTTAAAGAAAGAGTTCCAAACTGCGCAAGCAGCCTTTTATAAGAAAGCTCTATATTAAAATCCCAGTCCGGATAGTACGAAACCGAAATATGGTTGTAAGAAGAAAGCACAGACTGAATTTCGTTATTGTTCTGGAGAGAAAGAGGTAAAAGGAATTCTCTTGGAGAAGCGCGGTTTAATTCCTTTGCAAAAAAGTCGTGCATTCTTGCTGCCGGCCAGGAGGTTACCTTAAAAGAAGCAGTGGTTACATCAATAAAGGCAAAGCCTGCTCTGCCCTTTACTATGCTAAGTGCCGCAAGATAATTTGCATTGTTGCCTTCAAGGTATTCTGCTTCTACTGCAGTTCCCGGTGTGATGATTTCTACGACCTTGCGTTCTGTAATGCCCTTGCCACCACGTGGAATCTCACCTACCTGTTCGCAGATTACAATTTTTTTACCAAGGCGCAAAAGACGTGCAATATAAACCTTTGCTGCATGATAAGGAATGCCGCACATTTTTTGCCCGGCTCTGTGTGTAAGGGTTAAATTAAGAAGTCTGGAAACTTCTACGGCGTCGTCATCAAACATTTCGTAAAAGTCACCCAGACGGAAAAATACAACTTCGTTCTGATAATTCTGCTTAACCGACCGATACTGTATCATCATCGGTGTAAGGTTAGCCTGGTCGTCCATCATCTACCTAGGTCCAATCCTTTTAATTCTACAATCCCAGCTTTTGAATTACCTGCTCCGTAATGTCTACGGAATTACTGTACCACAATATTGAATTAGAAGCCTGGAGACTAAGAATCATACTGTAGCCGCCACTTTCTGCAATCTGTCCAAGTGTACTGTAAAGCTTTTTGTAAAATTCATCAGAAGATTCCAGAGACTTGAGCATGGAATCGAGCTCTACGTTCTTAGCATTTGTATATTCTGTAAGATAATCTGTCTTTTTGGTAATTTCTGCTTCTACACGAAGGGCCTGACTTTCGTTGCCGTTCTTTTCGTATTCAAGCTTTTTCTGCTGAAGACTCTTGAGCTCTTCGGTGCGCTTGTTAATTTCTTCCTGAAACTCTGCCTTCTTTTTTTCGTAGTTGCGGATTGGGGCCGAGTTTTTAAAATAGACACTGTATACTTTAGAAGTATCTACAACTCCAAACTTGGTAATCTGCTGAGCAGCGGCACTGAAGGTTGCAAACATAAAAACTGCTGCAAGTGCAATTAAAAACCTGTTAGTCTTTTTCATTTTATACCTCATCTATTAGTTATCTGTTTACAATATTAAATGAAAGCTGGAACTGGTACGGTGTATAACCATACTTTCCACCCCAGCGTACTTTTCCGTCAACAACCTGATATCTCCAGGTGAACAAAAGATGCAGAGGGAACTGCTGCAAGAGGAAGCGGATTCCAGGACCCATACTAAAGTAAAAGTCTTCCATCTTAACGCTGTTGAATATCTGTCCTACTTCCGGTTTAACAACTACTGCATCGTGGAAGAAGTCTATTCCAACTACACCAGGAACAATAGGAATACGGAATTCAAGCTGAGTATTCCACAAAGCTCTACCCTTTGCATCTGCAGAACGATAAAGCTCAACCCAACCGCGTCCAGTAATCATTCCGTCTACATAAGGCTTGTTTGAATCGCTTATTACAGAATTATTAATTGGGAACAAAAGTGTTAAACCTGTATAGGCTGCAAGGATTCCCTTAAACGAAGTAGTTTCGTTGATTGCAAAATCAAACAGTGTAAGGTAACCTTCGAGCTTTGTTTCTGAACTAAGGAAGAACTCTTTTTCAAGAACAGGAATGAGTCCGTTAAAGGTTAACTTCTGACTTGCAAACCAACCCTTGCTTGGATCATAGCTTATGTCGCGGTTATCCATAGAGAAGCTTGACCACAGCGCATTGGTAAATCCAACGCGGTTAGCAAACATAGAAAGATTTGAATCAACCGGAACAAATGCATTTTCGTTAAACTTATATTTTGTAATGGTGTCGCTAAGACCACCTGTAAGCGAAAGAATTGCAAAACGAGGATACCAGCGGCGGCCAAGAGAAGAACCAAGTGTTGCAGAAAAGCCTTCGTAATTTACATAGTAGCTGTAAAGATCAAATACGCCGTTTGGCTGGAACATCATTACCGGAGCATCGCTGTTTGTATGAGACAAAGAAAGTGATTCGCTAAAGGAAATTGGTAAATCGCCAATCCAGCTTTGAGAATAAGAAAAATCAAGGCTCTGTGTTTTTTTAGCAATGTTTAAGGAAGCAGAAATACCTTTTCCTTCTCCAAAGAGATTTGAATTTGAAACAGTTGCATAAACAGAAACCGGAATATCATTTGGCTCGGTAATGCCGCTAAAGGCCATACCAAGATTGAGTGCAATTGTACTTGTTTCTTCTACAGAGAATACAAGGTCTACAAGATTTTCTTCCGAACCCTGCAGAACATCTGGCATGACATTTGAAAAATACTGCAGGTTGTAAAGATTGCGCATTGCAGAAATAACCTTTTCGCGGGAAAAAACATCGCCCGGTTCAATTGGAATTTCACGGGTAATTACATAATCCTTTGTTTTATTGTTTCCCTTAATTACTACGTTTTCTATGTGGCTGCGTGCGCGCTCTTCAATTACAAGGCTGTAAGAAATTTCCTTGCGGTCTGTATCTCGTTCTGGAACTGGATAAAAGCCGTTGGACATATAGCCTGATTCGTAATAAACGTTGGCAATTGCAGAAAGTCCTTCTTCAAATTTAATCATATTAAAGATGGCGCCTTCCTTGAGCTTCATGTTAGAAGCAAGTAATTCGGTAGAAAAGATTTCGTTTCCGGTAATTGTAAGGCCCGAAAAAGTATACTGTGCGCCTTCCTGAATTACAAAGGTAATTACAAGGTCGTTGCGCTGCTTTTCTTCATTTACGGAGCTTTCAATCTTTACGTCAAGGATATTGGCATCTATATAACCGCGTTCATTGTAATAGCTTAAGATTGTCTTTTTATCCTGTTCGAGTACAGAACTCTGGTAAGCACCGTCTTTTAAAAAGCCAACTTCTTTGAGTGCAATCTTATTTTTGAGCGAACGTTCTGAAACAATGGTATTTCCCATCATGTGAATTTCGCTTATGACAGTATTGCGACCTTCTTCTATTATAAATGTAATTTCAATTCCTTCTGCGGTGCGGGTGGTTGTGTGTGTTACAAGAGAATCTACATAACCTTTTTCAATATAGTGTTCGCGGATAAGTCGCTCATCGCTTAAAATCTGATTTTCTACATAAATATCAAAGTTCTTGCTTTTTACAACATCCCTAAGCTCGCCGTTTCTTATTTTTTGATTTCCCTTAAAATCAATTTTAGAAATCTGAGGATATTCAGTTACTTTAAAAACAAGAAGTACATTGTCGGGATTTTTATCGTGCTTTGCGTATGGTTCAATATCTTCGAATAAATCAAGAGAAAAGAGGCGGTCAAATATTTCGCCAAGCAGATCTTCGGAAAAAGGCTGTCCCAAAAAGGAACTGGTAACACCGGTAAGGTCAGATTTTTTTACGTTTTTAAGTCCATCAAACTCAATTTTTGTAACAGGATGTCCCCAGTACCAGTTGCTGTCATCTTCCTGTGCAAAAAGGGAAGAAAACATTCCTGTAATAAAAAATAAAACAAAAACAACGCTATAAAAATGACGGCGCATAAAAAACTCCAATTAAGTGCAAAACACACTTTTTTAAAAAGTAAATTTCCAGGAAAGCGAAACTGTCGTTGCAGGAACAAAGGATTGGAGCTGTGCTCCCGGAGTAAATCTCCAGGCCATATCCCACCTTATGTTTATTACAGGCAATTCAAGCTCCAGACCAAATTCCGGCTGAAAAAGAATGCTGTTGGCAGACAGATAGTCGACATCATGATAGTTAGAAGCCGACATATTGAGCATTGCATCTGCGTACAATGCGCTTCCAAGGTACTTACCTATATAAACAGTTGAGTTATCAAAGAAGTTACCGATTGTAAGATCTTTTGTCTTATTTCTTTGATTACTCAGACTAATTGTATTCTGTAATATATTAGTACGTACTGAAAATATATCAAAATTCAGCAAATCTCGCAACTTGTTTTCAATATTACGCACTAAAGTAGACTGAAGATAGTATTCACCGGCAGAAACCATGAGTTTTCCTACAGAATCCGAATCTGCAAGCACAATCTGGCCCAAAAGCAGTCGGATTTCGTTTTCGGATTTAGCAGGAACAGAAGAGAAAACAGGATTAAAATCCAAAAGATACTGGTTTTCGGCAGACAGAATAATGCGGATTGTGTTTCCGTCGGTATCTTTTTCGCGGGTTTCGGCCTTAATGGTAACCTGAGGATTTGCAATATCCAGCGGATTAAACTTAATGCTTCCTTCCTTGATGTAGAAGTTTCGGTTCAAATATGCAACGTCTCCTGACTTTAACTGAAGCGAACCGTCTACCTGGTAAACATTTGCGGCAGTATCAATTTTGCAGCTAAGGGCGGTATGAGGAACAAATACACAGCGCAGCAGAGGGTTAAAGTTTAACGAAGCATGAGTTCCAACTGTAAGCTTTATATCTGTGCTTAGAGTAAAATCGCTTTTAACCTGATTTGAATTGTTTTCTGAACTTAGATTTGTAAGCTCTGTAAGGTTAGATTCTATATCAAGGTTTTCTACAAACAGAGAACCGGTCACATCCAGATTATTGTTTTCGACAGTAAGCGTAAAGTTACATTCAGTATCGCCTTCGATTTTTACAAGAGGAGTTTTAAGGCGTATTGGAACAAGCTGTTTTTCGAGCGAAGTAATTTTTGCATCAAAATGATCCATAGACCACTTGTTCATGTAAACGTGCGAGCTCATCTTAAACTTTGGCGTATTCTTAAGATTATACGTAGCTTCTGCAACAGAGAATTCGTTATTGGTTGCAGTAATTAAAATCTTATCTGTAGACAGTCTCTGGTCAAATACCATTGGCAGCTGGAATACCGGAGTAGAAATAGAAAGCGCACCTTTAAAATCCGGAGTATCAAATGGTCCGCGCAGGGTTACACTACCCTTTAAGATTCCCTGGTCAATTGAAATGATATCATCTAGTGTTATGTTTTTTAAAAGCGACTTAAGGTTTACATAAATGTTTGACATTTTTATAAACGGAGATGCTTTTTCGAAGCTTCCGGTAATCTCGGTAGAAAGAATGTCTCCCATACTAAGAGATGCATAAAGTCCGTCTGCTTTGCTAAAGTTACCGTACAGGCCAAGGTTATCAGAAGAATAGAACGAAATAAAATCCTTTGAATAGTTTACAAAAAGGTCAAAAGCAACAGGCTTTTTAAAAAGCGTTCCATGCAGTTCCGGGCACGAAAGCTTTGCGGTAAGACTTTCTGGAATAGAAGAGCCCTGCGGTACATAAGAATCTTCGATGGAAAGTACAAGCGGCATCTGTATATTTTTTTCACCAACTGTAGAGAACAGTGCATTCATCTGTCCGCTGTATTGAGAAAGAGAAAGATTTCCGCTTACATCACTAACCTTCCACTGACCGCCGTTGAGTATAAAATCATTTATGGTAATGTCACGTTCTTCGAGAATAAACGAACCGCTTGAAGAAACAATATCGTTGTTTAGCAGGAAGGACATTTTTTCTATGGAGGCTGTAGCATAAGGGTGCTCGAGGGTTCCCGAAAGATAAAGGCTTGCAGTTACTTCGTTGTTGTCGTTTCTTACAGACATAAAGCGGTTCAAGCTAAAATGAGAAGCCTCTATCATTGCGTTTACATAAAGCGAATTGAATACGTTCTGGGCTGTAAGCGCTATGTTGTCAGGGTTAGAAACGTTTGCATCAATAACAAGTGATTCTTCGGTAATGTCGTCGCGCAGATTCATCTGAATACCCGCAGAGCTTAAAATATTGTCGGTGAGGTTTACGGTGATGTCGGAGGCACCGCGCAAAGAAGAATACAAGTCGGTGTAAGCAATATTATTAATCTGAGCACCATATTTTGTTCCGCTGCCTGAAAGCTCAAGGCGTGGATTTACAGAGGTATCGGGATTGTCCTTTTCTACCTGAAGATGCCCAATTGTAATCTGAGGTCCTGTTTCTGCATTGTAGTCAAAGTCCGTATCCAGCGAAAGAATATAAGTTGCATTGTTTATAAGGAATGGCAGGTTTGTAAAGGATGCAAAGCCTTCCATGGCCTTATTTTTACCAAGACGCAGCTGGGCATCGGTTCCGTAGTCTCCGGTTACAGTAATAATTTCGGGCATAATGGTTCCCGAAAAATGATACGGAATTGAAGAGGTAATCATATCCAGCGTGTAGAATTTATCCTGAGTGCCTGGCATGGAATCTAGCGAAGCAGTTGCATCCAAAGCAAAATTTCCGTAGATAAGATTAAAGCGGTTGAGCTGGATTGACTGCTCGTTACCGTTTACACTAAGCAACAGGAACTGATTGTCTTTTTTTGTATTGGCAAGAACCAGGTACGGCAGGTTGTACGAAACAGAACTAAAGTCCGTAGAAACATACGCATCGCCGGTAAACATATAGTCCGAAAGTGTCGGTATAATTTTTTGAACCGCTTCTGCCTGGTTTTGGTCAAGCACTTCTGCAGTAAGAGACAGAATTGTTTCAAGATAAATGCTTTCGAGAGAAATGCTGGACTGCACATATTTTGATTTTGTAAGATAACTGCCGTCAAACTTTATAATTCCCTGATTGTAATCGTCTATGTGCGAAAAGTCATTTACTTCAAAATCAAAATCAATTGAATCGTCACGCGGAATTACCTGGGCCTGCATAGCAGTAAGATAATGTTCCCCTACAAAAATCTGCGGAGAAAAAATCATAAAGCCTGATTTTGCAAGAGGGTCAAAATAAACTTCGGTGGAAACAGTTTTCCCGTTAGGCAGGACAAACTGTTCAAGATTTACAGTTCCGCTAAGCTGCGTGTTTTTTATAACATACGAAAGCTCAACTTGTGTATTTATGTTTTGCCCGTTTACAGTAAGGCGCTTAATATCAATGCGTTTGTCGTTTCCACTAAGGGCAAATTCTGCCTGTGCCCCATTTGGGAAAAGTGACGGCGGTACAAAAATGCTTCCGTCGGAATGATAATTAAATGCGGTATCGTTTATATTTACGTTTACGCCCGCATTCAGAGAAACCGTAAGCTCCTTGTATTTTGCAAGAGACTTTTGGTTTGTAGCATTTGCAATTACAGAAACAGGACTTAAGTTTTCGGTAACCAGTTCAAGTCCTGCCTGGCCTGTAGAAAAATCAAGACTTGCGTCCAGGTCTACTGGAATTACATTTTGAACTGTGCGAAGGTCCAGCTTTTTGTTGTTGTACGAAAGCAAAAAGTTAAATTTATTAAATTTGTATTTGCTAAAGGTAAAGTTGGAAAGATTTATATATGCAAAAGAGTTTTCCAGATTTTTTGTGAGTCTTCCGTTTAGCGCAAGGTCACCGTTTGTAGACAGTTTACTGCCAAAAGCAGCGTCTACATCGCTTTTGAGGTTTAAACTTATATAATCTTTACGTTCTGAGTTTAAAACTCTGATTTCCTTGACCAGCAAGGAAGAATTAATTGAGTCTTTATTGTATTTTACGGTAAAATTTTTGAGCGTTATATTCTGCGGAATATAATCCATGACCATATTTATCTGATCATACAGTTCTTCCAGGGAAGGCGGCTTTTTTACCTCCTGCGACTCCTGGTTTTGCTGCTGGTCTACAAGCTCCTGTATAAAATCTATTAAAGGAACCGTATTTAAAACAACCCCGTCTATACTTACCGCCTTTACAATGGAATCAAATTCACCTTTTAAAAGCGGAATGAGCTTATACTTTATGTGGGTATTCTTAACCTGTCCTATTATTCTGCCCTGCGAGTCGGTAACCACAATTCCCTTTATTCCAAGGTATGCAAAAATGGACGGAGAAATTGATTCGTAAGAAACCTTGAGCCCCGAATACTTTGTTACCTGCTGTGAAAATTTTGCAGAATAATTGTCCAGAACTTTTTCGAGCCGTTTAAACACCGGAATTGACAGGAGCAAAACCAGCATGAGTATAAAGAGAAAAATTGCACTGCTTATTTTTGCCACTAAGGACAGCTTTTTCATTTTTCCCTACGACTTCCTTAAAATATCAAGAGGCTTTTCCTTACCGGCCTTTACCGAAGGAACTACAGAAACAATGAGTGCTAGAACAACGGTTGCAATGCTTATGAGCATAATCTGCGAAAGCGGCAGATCTACCGGAATCATCTGCAGATAATAGGCAGGATCCATGAGCTTAATAGCATGCACTTCGCTTGCAGGTACTCCCTTTATAAGATAACCAATTTTGGCGCAAAAGTTTACAATTTTTTCTATAAAATTAACAATTGAATTTGCATTTACGGCAGCAAGGAGTCCAAGCGGTAAGCCTATTGCAAGACCTCCAAGCGCACAGGAGATTCCCGTAAGAATAAACGAAAAAGTAATTCCCGAAGGAGTTGCTCCAAGACTCTTTAAGATTGCAATTTCCTTACGGCGTTCCATTACCAGCATAACAATTGCAGAAGATATATTAATAGAAGCAACCAGTACAATGAGAATCATTACAAAGACAAGCATAACCTTGGTAGAAGAGAAGTTTTCAAATTCTGCTTCGTGAACCTGGTCCCATCTGTAAAAGTTGGCGTATTTTCCGTAAGTAGATTTAAGGTCTTTTTGAATGCGCACAAGGTCCGGGGAATAGGCGTCGGGAGTTTCTATCATAACCGTGTAGCTTGCGTTAGAAAGCGAAATAAACTGATACACCGACTCAAGCGGAACAAAAACCCAAAGTGCATCCAGCTCCTGGTAGCCCGAAGAAACAATTGCGCTTACTGTAAAGGAAGTTAGACGCGGAGTTTGTTTTCCGTTGGTAGTTTTTATTGTTACAATGCGGAAGGTGTCTCCAGCATGCAGGTCCAAAAGCTCTGCCATTTTCTGCCCTATTACAGCATTTTTCCCGGAAGCGTCGGCCTGAATAAAGGAGTCAAGTTCACCTTCTATTATAGTAAAAAGTTCTTGGAATGAATGATTCTTTATAAAAATATCCGGCTCTACGGCACGCAGCTGGGCGCCGGTACGCATTTTTTTTCCGGTAGCAAGGGCGGTTATTCCAATTTCTGGATACACATTAAGGACACCGTCTATGGTTTTATACTGCTGGGCATATTCTATATATGTAGCGGCTTGTTGTGACTCGGGCAGCTTTGGAGAAACATATGCCTGCAGATTATTGGAAGAAAGCCCGATTATTCTCTGGGTCATTCCCGCAATCATTCCGTTGGTAACGCTAAGTACAACAACAAGGGGAATTATGCTCAGGCCTATGCACAAAAGCGCACCCCACAGGCTTCTGCGGGCAGATGATTTTTTTTCGGCCTTTGGAAAAATGAGACTCTTTGCAAACATTAAGGATGCACCAAAGGTCATTTACTTCCTCTCAAATCTGTCTGTTCAAGCTTGCCGCCACTAATTTTGTAGCAGATGTCTCCGTTCTTTGCCAGAGACAAATCGTGAGTAACAAGCAGCAGAGTTTTGTTGTATTTTTCTACCATACTAAAAAGCAGGTCGCCTATGAGCACTGCATTAGCAGGATCAAGGTTTCCGGTTGGTTCATCTGCAAGAATAAGCGACGGATCATTTATAAGAGAACGTGCAACTGCAACACGCTGGCGTTCTCCTCCCGAAAGCTGGGATGGAAGATGGTCCTTTCGTTCATAAACACCTACATCCTGCAAAAGCTTTTCTGCTTTTTCGAGCGCTTCTTTTTTAGGGAGCCCCGCAATCAAAGCCGGCATATATACATTTTCAAGCGCAGTAAAATCTTTTAAAAGATAATGAAACTGAAAAATAAGTCCCAGGAAGGAAGACCTGTATTCCGACACTTCGGTTTCGTTTAAGTTTGTAAGATTCCATTTGCCCGCAATTACAGAGCCCGTGGTTATTTTGTCTATTCCGCCAATTATATTAAGCAGAGTACTTTTACCGCTTCCACTTTCGCCGACAATTACAACCTTGGTACCCTGTTTTACAGTAAGGTTAAGGTCTTTTAAAATGGTAAGTTCTTCGCTGTCCGAAAAATAAGTTTTTTCAAGGTCTTTAATCTGTATAATAGTGTTTTCCATATCATTCATGGTGAAGAACCTCCGCAACCGTCATTTTTAATACATTTTTACTTGCCACCCACGATGCCAAAAGCGGCGAAGCAATTCCAAAAAGCGCAATCATTACAACTTCACGGAAAAATATTCTTGCCGGAATATTTGCATAAACTGCATAAGACGAATTTTCCTGTATGTAAACAAGGTTTGCCCGGTTAAAAAGCGCTGTTACTGCATACTGCAGCCAGTACATGAGCCTTGCAGCCGCATTAAACATAAAACCGGTATTAACACTTATTAAAAGTCCAAGAATTACGCCAAAAAAGGCTCCGATTGCACCTGTGGTAAAGCCACGCACAATAAAGATTGCCTTTATATCTTTATTTTCGGCACCTATAGCAGAAAAAATTGCTATTTCGCCCCGCCGTTCGTATACAAGTCGGCGCATTCCGTTGTAAATATTTATACCCACAACAACAAAAATAAGCGCAACCAGCAAAAGCAGCATGTTTTTTTCTATTCTAAGTGCACCAAAAAATGATTTATTATAGTCACGCCAGGACTGGAGCTGTGCCCATTCCATATTTTTGTTTAGCGCTGCAATTACCCTTGCATCTTCCCCGGAATTCTTGAGCTTTATTCCGTAGATTTTCTGGGCATCCTTACCAAAGTATTTTTCTCCGTCTTCAAGGCTTATAAAGCAGTAGGAGCTGTTTATGTCCGAATAGCCGGTTTTAAAAAGCCCTGTAATTACAAAGGTTCGGTCCGTACTCAAAAGGCTTACGTCGCTGCCACCACTCAAAACAAGAAAATTAACTGTTTCGCCAATGCCTACCCTAAGCTGTCTTGCAAGAGTATAGCCAAGCACAATGGAATTTGGATGCGAAAGGTCAAACCTGCCCGACACCATCTGCACTTCTTTATTAAAGCCCGGGTCATTATTGTAAACCTGGGGGTCTATTGCGCGTACAATTGCAGCACTTTCTGTACCCATCTCGTCTGTCATAAGAGTCTGGGCTTCGTAAAACGAGGTTACCGAAAGAATGCTTTTGTTGTCTGCGCAGGCCTGTATAAAGTCTGCTTCCTTTGCGGCCGGAATCTCGGTTGCCCTAAGATGATAGGACGAAACTTCCATAATGGCGTCTATAAAATTCATCTGAAAACCGTTCATTATGCTTATTACGGTTATAAGGGTCATAACGCCAAAGCATATTCCAAGTGTAGAAAGAATTGATGTAACTGCAGAACGCCCTTCGCGGTCTACACGCGCAAAACGGTTGGAAACAGTGTAAATCCAGTTTAGTTTTGAGAATAAGGTATTTCTATTCAGCTTTTTCGTCTGTGTCTTCTGTGTCTTTGGTTTCTGGTTTTTCATAGACCTTTTCCCTTGTCAAAACTCCGTTATACATATATACATCGCGCAGCTTGATGTAGTTTTCGTAATAAGTTGTAACACTGTTTACAGAATCAAAGAAAATTGTAGTTGCATAATTTCCTTTTTCGCCGTATTCAGTTTTTATTTTACGGTTGCCGTTTTCGTAATATTCGTATATGTCGTGGCCTTCATTATAAATGAATACCTGCTTTGTATCATTTACGACAGTGCTTTTTGTTTTAGTTACTGAATATTCGGTAACCGATTCTTCTGTAATACGCTTTTGCTCGTCGTATTTCCACTTAGAAACACTTACAGGTCTGGTGTTATATTCAAACTCTTTGTTAGCTTTATTATCTGAATCTTCTCCGAGTGCTTCGTATTTTTTTGTCTCTATTACTAAACCATCGGCATTCAAAGTGGAAACCGTTTTATATTTTTGATTCTGAACAGTTTTTTTCTGTGCAATTTTGGCATCTCCGCTGTATTCATAAAGCTCAAGCCCCGTAATTGCAGCATTCTGAACCGATTCCATTTTCCAAAGCTCTTTTTTTACAAGCCTGTACAGATCATCATAAAAAAGTCTGATTGCAGTTTTTGCTGAATAATGAACAAGCACCATATCCCCGTTTTTCGACTGGGGAACAAAATACTCCGTACCAAACTGCATAGATTTAAGCACGCCGTTTGAATCCCTGAATATTTTTTCTATAACCTCGGCATTTTCTACAACAGGACCTTCGTCAGTTTCTTCTATTATTGGAGGGCTTATAAGGCTTTCATCTTCCAGAAGACTGAGTATTTCATCTCCCATGCGCGCTTCTTCCATTGCAAGCAGCACATCATCCACCCAGTCTCCGTTATCCAGGGCGTCGCTGTAAAAGCCGGTAGATTCCTTTATACCCATAATAGTTTTGTTATTAAGTTCAAACGCATAGCCCTTAAAACCTTTCTGGTAAACATGGGTATACATTAGGGTGTCAAACATTGCAGGAGATTTACCCGCCATCATCTGGTCAAAGATAAATTCCTTATTCTGGCGCACCTGTTTTTTATTATTTACAACCTTTTCTGACGGTTTTTGTGTTTTGAGAGAACAGGAACTTATTAAAACCAAAAGCAATGCAATTGCCCAAAAAAGCTTTTTCAAAACGCGCGGCCTATAATCCTAAAAAGTCATCTATATAATTTTCGGGATTAAAAACAGAAATATCATCATATTTTTCTCCCGTGCAGACATAGGCTACAGGAATACCAAGCTCGCGCCCGATAGAAACTGCAACGCCTCCCTTGGCTGTAGAATCATATTTAGTCATTATTATTGCATCTACACCTACAGCTTCGTTAAAAACCTCTGCCTGGCGCAGCGCATTCTGACCGGTAGTTGCATCTATTACTATAATTTTTTTATAACAGCCTTCGTCCGCTTTTAACTGGCAGGTTTTGTTTATTTTCTGAAGCTCGCGTACAAGATTTTCCTTGTTATGAAGGCGTCCTGCTGTATCTGCAAGCACAAGACCGTCTCCCTTTGCGCGTACTGCTTCTGCAGCATCAAAAACTACAGCACTTGGGTCCGAACCATGCTGGTGGCTTATAACCCTTACACCGGTTTTCTGTGCATGCATTGCAAGCTGTTCAATTGCAGCAGCACGGAAGGTATCGGCAGAAGCAAGAACTACATTTACTCCGTCGGCAGCATACATTTTTGCCATTTTTGCAACAGAAGTAGTTTTTCCAACTCCGTTTACACCAAGAATCATCCATATATTTGTTTTGTTTTTCTGAGGTTCTAGGGAAACAGCCTTTACGCTCTGCAAAAGCAGCTGCTTTAATTCCTGAATAATCTGATCCTGTTCGCTAATTTTCTTTTTAGAACAGATTTCTTCCAGTTCATCTACAATCTGAAAAGCGGTTTTTGCACCTATATCTCCTTCTACAAGGAGGTCTGTAAGATCTTCGTAAAAATCTTCGCTCAAGGCAGACTTTTTCTTAAAAAGGGCAAGAAATTTTTCTCCAAAGTTTTTTTTCATTATCTATACCTCTTATTCTATTATTTCCACAACTTCTTCTGGTGCAGCGGCTTCTTCTGGCGCAGCAACATCTTCCGCCACGGCTTCTTCCTGTTCCCCGCCAGTTGGCAGCGGTTCTGCAGGCACATAATCAAAGCTGATCTTTGTAGTTTTTGGCAGGACACTATTTGCTGCAGTAAAGTATCTGTACAGTTCAAAAACAAACCACACACCGCAGGCAATAGAAACAGCCGACGAAATATTAGAGGATAAAACCCACTTGTTTGCGGTATTTATCTTTTCATCAAGGTCATCAATTTTCTTCTGTTTTTCAGAGTCGGCCAGAATTGCTTTATAGCTTTTTACAGTTCCCCTGGTAATAATGGTTGGCACCAGAGACGTTACAAGAATACTGTAAGAAAGATACATTTCGCGTCTGCGCTTTTCTATATAGTCGCTGTGATTTACAGTTTTAAATTTTGCAGTATACAGGGCGTCCTGTTCAATTTTATTGTCGGGAACATACAAGAAGGCAGATGTCTTGTCTTCTGTAATAAACTGACCAAGAACCGCACTACCATTGATAGTTATTTTTCCTTTGCCGTCGCTAAGCTTTTGGGCAGAAACACCGTTTATTAAAAAGCTTCCGTCAAGGTCGTTTAACGGGCCTACATAAATTGTCTTTGGCTCAATTTCCTGCAAAGTTACGTTTATGGTGTAGCTGCTGCCGCCTTCAAAATAATAATTGGTTCCCGCATTCTTATAGCCTGGCGCTGTAAACTGAATAAAATGAACGCCAGAATCAATTGTCAATTGTGAATCTATATTCTTAAAGAGGATGTCATCTATGTAGGTATTTACAAGCTCAACATCCTGCATATCTTCTATATTAATTTTGATTGTACACGGCATAGCATTTGCAATAGCAGGAGAAAGCTTGCTTGCAATATTAGCGGCCATCAAGTCTGCATCGTCTACAGAACCAACTTCGGTAATAACTGCAATTTCGCGAGCCCCCGGAAAAACATGCGCATAAACAGTAAGCGACATATATTCGTCATACACGGTAATCTGGCCTGTTATAAGACAGTTGATATTTGCTTTTACAACCTCTGTTTCAAACTGAGCACTGTTTAAGCCAAGACTCTGTGCTGTGGTGGAAGGTTTAAAAAACGAAGCAACGTCTTTATTATATAGAATAATTTTTTCAATTGAACCAAGGCTCGATTTGGAACTTGATGCAGCAGCGTTTTGTGCCGATACCTCAACAGCCTGTTTTTTTCGTTCCAGGTTTGCTGCAAGCTTGTCTTTTATTTCTTTGATTTTTTTATTTTCTTCTGCAATCTTTTTTTCAAGCTCACGGGCGCTGTAGTTTTGAGTTACAAGACTGTCACGTTTTTTTACTGCCGCAGAAAGCTGGAGAAACAGCGAGTTATTATCCTGATTTATTTTATACAGCTCGCGTGCAAGAAGTTCATCCTGGGTAACATTGCGGTAAAGACCGGAGCTAAGCTTTTCCAGGATGCGTGCAGGGAACATCTGGGTAATTCCTTCCGAAACAGAATCAGACTGATTTCGCGTAAACGAAAATTTCTGAGCACCCACAGTCCAGTCGGTTTGTGTAGTAGCCGCAAAAAGCCCGCAAGAGAAAACAAGTAAAAATGTAAAAGTTAGCCTAGACTTCCTCGTCATCATCCCCTGCACTATCCATAGGGAGACCCTTCCACTTTGCCACAAGGTAAGCGTTCATAAAATCATCAAGGTCGCCGTCCATTACACCCTGAATGTTTCCTACAGAATATTTGGTACGGTGATCCTTTACCATTGTATACGGACAGAAGACATAGGAACGAATCTGGCTTCCAAAAGAAATATCCTTTTTTTCGGCAGCAAATTTTGAATTTTCCTTTTCCTTCTGCTCCTGGTAATATTCATAAAGACGAGCCTTGAGCATATTCATACAAGACTGTCTGTTCATTATCTGGCTGCGTTCACTCTGGCAGGCAACAACAATACCGGTTGGAATATGGGTAAAGCGAACTGCAGAGTCCGTTTTGTTTACATGCTGTCCGCCCTTTCCGCCTGCACGGTAGGTATCTACACGAAGATCTTCAGGCTTAATGTCTACTTCGATTGTGTCATCCAGAACCGGATACACATATACAGAAGCAAAGCTGGTGTGACGTCGCGCGTTTGCATCAAAAGGAGAGATTCGTACAAGACGATGGATTCCGCCTTCGCCCTTAAGATAGCCGTAAACAAAGTCTCCGCTAATCTGAATTGTAATAGATTTGATTCCGCCTTCTGCTTCAAGCTCGTCCATAACTTCAGTTTTGTAGCCGTGACGCTCTGCCCAGCGCAGGTACATACGGCTAAGCATAAACGCCCAGTCACACGCTTCGGTACCGCCCGCACCCGCATGCACGGTCAAAAAGGCATCGTTCTGGTCAACTTCGCCCGAGAGAAGATTAAGTATATTAAGCTTTTCAAACTTTTCTTTAGCGGCCTCGTACATAGAACGAACTTCATCTTCTTCGTCCTGGCCACCCGATTCTGCAGCAAGCTCATACATGGCATCAAGGTCGTCCATGTCCTTTAAAAGCTCGCGCCACGGTTCAACACGGTTCTTAAGCTTACGAACCTGTGCCATCACCTTTTCTGCAGCCTCATGGTCATCCCAAAATCCGGGAGCCTCCGTCTGCTTCATTTTTTCCGCAATCGATTTGTCTATGGCTCCTGAGTCAAAGACGCCCCCAAACATTCATAATATCCTGTCGCAACTGTTCAATGGGTATTTTTATTTCTTCTAACATATATTTAGAATATCAGTTTTAGGGGGATTTTACAATATTTTTCACTTTTTTTACGAATTTTTGCAAATTTACTTCCTAATTTCCCCAAATTTTTTCCATATTAACTATAGAGAAATTTATTTATAGGAGGCCGCATATGGCATTATGGAACAGAAAGTACAAGGATTCTGTATTTACAGATTTATTCGGAAGCGACAGGGACGGCAAGAAAAACTTTCTTGAACTGTACAACGCACTCTCGGGAAATGACTACAAACTCAACGAGGTTGAACTGGAACGCAAAATTATTGAACAGGCACTCTATAAAACGTTCAATAATGATGTAAGCTGGGAAATAAACGGAAAGTTAATAGTACTTGTAGAACATCAGTCTACAGTGAACGAGAACATGCCTTTTCGCTGTCTTGAATATGTAACACGCATTTATGAAGGAATCATCCCTGTAAAAGCACGTTATGCAGAAAAGGTTCAAAAGATTCCTAATCCTGATTTTTATGTTGTATATGTGGGAAAGAAACCACAACCAGCAGAACAGGAATTGAGACTTTCTGATGCATTTTACACAAAAGACAGCAGTAAGTTGGAACTCGTGGTAAAGGTCAAAAACTGCACCGACTCAAATTTGTTGCCGATTGTAAAAAAGTGCGATATACTTAAGCAGTATTGCCTGTTCATAGAAATTGTTGAACAGAACTATAATAAACTGTTTCCAAAGAAGTCTTTTAAGAAGGCAATCGAGATTGCGATGGAACGGGGAATCTTAACAGACTACCTTGATAGAAAATCTCGGGAGGTCATAAATATGTTATGTGCCAAGTATGATTACAAAATGGATATTGCCGTAAAACAGGAAGAAGCCAGAGAAGATGGAATTGCTATTGGCGCTCAGCAAAAAGCCATAGATACTGCCATAAATTTTCTAAAAGAAGGCGATTCACCAGAAAAGATTTCCCGATGCATCGGCCTCCCCCTCGAAAAAGTCCTCGAACTCCAAAGCCAGATTAGTAAAAAGGCGTAATCCAGACTTTATTCCGTGGCCCCTAAGACTTACCCCGTGGTCCCTGAGCTTGTCGAAGGGGGCATAGAACTAGAATGAACCATAATATACATAGAAAGAAGCTTCATATGGTTTTTCAAAGGCCTTATGATAGATTTTCGTATCTATTCTTAATACAGTATTAACATCGATTCCCCAGTCCTTGAATATAATTTCTTCATGTATATCTTCAACATTATTACTCTGAATAATTCTACGCTGAGAAGGCTTTGAGACACTTTTCATTTGACTTCCATCCCATTTATATAAAGGCGTTATTTCAAATTCAATGGAGCCGTTGATTTGA
>JAFYDO010000253.1 GCA_017544745.1 Treponema sp.
ACAGTCATTTTGATTCCTTCAAATCCATTTTCAGGAAGTTCCAGACCACCATCCTCCTGAATTACAAAGCCCTGTTCCCTGACCATTTTTTCAACAAAAAGCTGATTATCGTAAGTTTTCTTGTGACAAGGCTCCGAGCACTGCCAGAGACCGTAATCACCCTGAGTGTAGAAAAGACGGAACTTATCAAAACCTGCCTTTTGAAAGCAGTGGTCAACATTGGTCGTAAGGACAAAATAATTTTTATCCTTAACAAGCTCCAGGAGTTTTTCATAGACAGGCAAAGGAGCTTTTACAAAACGATTCAGATAAATCTGCCGGCTCCAGTAAGCCCAGTTTTCCTCGGAACTTTCAAAAGCACTAAAGCCTCCTGAATACATATCATGAAAGCCGTACTTCTTTTCAAAGTCAGCAAAATATTTTTTGAAGCGCTCGCCGCTGTAGGTAAAGCCTGCAGAAGTAGAAAGCCCTGCACCCGCTCCAATGAGAACTGCATCTGCCTCTTGTAAAAGCGTTTTTATATCCTTCATCCTTTAAGTCCTCTTAACCACGCTTTAATTATAGCAGAAATTTTTGCATAGGGCACTGTAATTAGTCTTGTTTCATGATAAAATAAAACTTCAAAAGGGATCATTATGGCAAGCATTTTAATAAAAGACACAACCCGTGAACAGCGTGAACAGATTGTCCGCGAATCTCTTGGTGATGATTTTGACGTTGGCTGCGGCTACGAATCTACAGGAATAAATTATCAGCTTTATATCGACGGCATCAAAGAACTTCGAGAACTGAACATGGAAGCAAACTGCGGTTTTGAAGTTGCTCATCCGGAAGAAAGAAAATCCGGGTGCGGTATGGCATAAAAAACCAAAATCTTATAGTTGAATATGAAACTCAAAGGCTTTTATTCATCCTTGTTCACAATTGCAATTCCAATTTCTCTTCAGGCGCTTTTGCAGAACTTTGTAAATATGCTCGATACAGTTATGATCGGGCGGCTTGGTAGTGTTGAGATTGCTGCGGTTGGACTTGGAAATCAAATATTTTTTATCCTCAATATGATTCTTTTTGGAATCACTTCTGGAGGCGGTGTTTTTATTGCGCAGTTCTGGGGCAAAAAGGATATCCGAGGAATCAGAAAGTCTTTAGGTTTGATGACTTTGATTGCCGCTTTTTCTGCTGTGGTTTTCACTGCCCTGGGACTTTTTATTCCTCATCAGCTTATAAGAATTTATTCTCCGGATCCTGAGGTTGTACGCGTGGGAGGAGAATATCTTCGCCTGGCCTGTTTGAGTTATATTCCTACTGCAATAAGTTTTTCTATTACACTTGCCCTGCGAAGTACAGAACGGGTAAAGCTGCCCCTTGTTTGTACATCGGTTTCGCTTTTGACAAATGCCGGTGCAAATTATCTTTTGATTTTTGTTGCAGGACTTGGAGTAAAGGGAGCCGCCATTGCAACTGTCTTTTCGCGCCTTGTAGAACTTGTAATTCTTTTAGTCTGGTCTTATTCTCACGGTTATGAAATCTGCGGAAAGCTTCGCGAACTGCTTGGCTTTGACTGGACTTTTGTTTTTAAATATTTGAAGATTGCCTTCCCGGTTATTGTCAACGAAACCTTCTGGGGCCTTGGAACTTCTGTTTATAACGGAATCTATGCTCATGCGGGAACTGATTCCTTTACCGCCTATAGCATCACCGGAACCATCAGCCAGCTCACCTGGGTATTCTGTATGGGCTTTGGAAACGGCATTGGAGTTTTGATTGGCAAACGTATCGGCGAAAAGAAGCTTGATGAAGCAAAAGGATATGCCCTGCGCTCCATGTGGTTTATGCCTTTAGTGGGCGCTATTGTCGGAGT
>JAFYDO010000254.1 GCA_017544745.1 Treponema sp.
ACTAATCAGAAAGAGTTTCTTCATGCGATGTGGTCTCCTGTTCCTGCTGATCCAGTTCCTGCTGCTCCTTTTGGCGGCTTTTTTCAGTTGCAACCGACTGCTGATTCTGCTTTTCCTGATTTATCTTGCGTACACCCGAAATTACAAACCATATACACATGAGTCCAAAAGCCGTATAAGCAATAATCGAAAAATACAACATAAAACACTCCGGTTATATTTGAGTCATCTCATAACTGCTGCTGTTTTCTTTTTCCTTTTTGTATTCATCATACTCCTGACTCTTTTTATCAAGCCAGTTGTTTACCGAATCGACAGCATCCATAGTTGCACTTACCAGCGCCTTTAAAAGCTTTTCACCAAATTCACCGGCTTTAGCAGCAGCAACTGCAACCTTGTTACGGCATAGTTCAACAGCTTTGGCAACAGCTTCCTTCCAGGATTCCTTGTCCCATTTATTTTCGCACTGAGAACTGTAATAAGAATAAGCAGTATTTATAATGCTCTGCTCGTAGCTTTCTGATTTATGTCCAAGTTCCTTTTCTACTGCCTTGGTGTAAGCTTCTATACGGTACTTGCGTGGCACCTTTTTTTCGGTTGAACCTGCAGCAAACACTGCTTCACACAAAAAAGCGGTCATAAAAAGCATCATCAAAAATCCGGCAATTCTCTTTTTCATACTAACCTCCAGTGATTTACAAAGCCCCGGTAATTTCCATCCAGCTTCGTGAATCTCTTTTAGAAACATCCAGCTTTAGTAAGGTTACAAAATCTTCCAGCGCCTGTCTTACCTCATCTGCAGGCAGACTGCTCTGTGTAACTTCTATTTCTACATATTTTAAGCCATTTACAATTTCAAGTTCAAGATGAAAAACAGCAGGCTCGCTTCCGCAGTAAACAGACCAGGCATCCTTGCGCTTTTCAAAATAAAGAGTATATCCTGTGTCCACAAAAAACTGTCCCAGAACATCCCCATCCTGAACAAAGGTTTCGTTTTCGGAATTGAACTCTACACCGTTTTCTACTGTCTTAAACTTATAGCAAAAATAGGATTCTTTTTTGTGAGTCTGTAAATCTTCTTCTGTACGGATACGTATAACATTGGGTTCTGTGCCGGCCTTAACCGCTGCCCTGCGTTCCTGTTCCGTACTATATCTGGAATAATATCTGTCGCTTTTTAGAATATGACACAACTCGCGGGCCTCGCTTCCATTTACAAAAGAGAGAAGTCTATCATACTCCGTATCCGTCAGAGGGATTTTTATTTCTATTTCTCTTCCCATTAATTTCTGATTAAAGCTTTCCGCTTTCGGCAGCACCTGGCAAACCAATGTCCTTGCGGAAGAAGCAGTTTTCAAACTTAACGGCACTTATACCTTCATAAGCATGTTCCCACGCTTTTTCAAAGGTATCGCCATAAGCACTGCAGGCAAGAACGCGTCCACCACTTGTAAGAAGGTTATCGTGTTCTACACTGCGGCGACCAGTCTGAGCACCAGCAATAAATACCTTGGCACCACTTGCATCAAGCAGTTTTTGATTAATGGTAATTTCGCAGCCCTTCTTGTAGGCTTCCGGATATCCGCCGCTTACAACAACAGGAGCAACCTGGTATCCTGGCTTCCACTTAAAATCAAAATCCTTGAGTGTACCGTTTAAGATTGCAGTACACATTGCAGCAAAATCAAAATCCATCAAAGGAAGCACTGCCTGAGTTTCTGGGTCTCCAAGACGAACATTATATTCAAGCAGCTTTGGACCGCTCTTTGTAAGCATTACGCCAAAGAAAATAAATCCGCGGTAATCATATTTTTCTTTAATCAAACCGTTGAGGGTTGGCTGCAGAATGTCTGAATCAAACTGCTCCATCATTTTTGGAGTAACATCATCGAGCGGACAAACAGCACCCATACCACCGGTATTAGGACCCTTGGCGCCATCCAAAAGACGCTTGTGGTCACGTGCAGGCAGGAACGGAACAATAGCAGCAGTTCCAGCCAGAGCATATTCAGGAGTAACAGAAACAGCAGCAAGCACCGAGATTTCAACTCCTTCAAGATATTCTTCTATAACGAGTTTTTTACCGGCGTCTCCAACCTTGCCGTTACCCATCATGTCTTCTACAGCCTGGAGTGCCTGTTCTACAGTAGCAGCAACTACAACACCCTTACCGGCTGCAAGACCATCGGCCTTAACAACAATTGGTGCACCGTGCTTTTTAATATATTCACAGGCTGCATTCTTGTTTACAAAGGTTTCGCTACCAGGACATGCAACCCCGTATTTTTTCATAAAGCCTTTAGACAAATCCTTGCTGGCTTCCAGCTGGGCACCGGCCTTTTTAGGACCAACGCACGGAATATCAGCCTTCCAGAATTCATCTGCAATACCTTCGGCAAGAGGGTCTTCCGGTCCAATTACAGCCATGCGGCAATTTTCATGCTTTGCAATAG
>JAFYDO010000255.1 GCA_017544745.1 Treponema sp.
ATAGGAGATATAAAATGACTTACGAATATGAAGGAAAAACAGAAAGAGAAGCAATTGAACTTGCTGCAAATGAACTTGGTCTTGAACGCGACCAGTTTGATGTAGAGATTCTTGAAACACAGAAGAACTCACTTTTTAAGAAAGGATATGTACGCATTCGTGTTCATACACTCGATGATGTAAAAGTTAATCATGCTTCATACGAAGACCGCGATATGAATGAAGGTCACAGCCGCATTGTTGCAGATCCACTTCCACAGGGTGAATTTGAAGAAAAGCTCATTGAGTTTGTTACAAACGTTATTGAAAAAATGGGCTACGATGTAAAGGTTCAGGTTTCTTACCGCGAAGACAAAAAGCTTGGAATTAAGCTTGATTCATCTTATTCTTCAATTTTGATTGGACGCAAGGGAAAGAACCTTGATGCACTCCAGCTGCTTGCAAATATTTATGCTGGACGCCTTGGTCACGAAGAAGTTCGCGTAATTCTGGATACAGAAAACTACCGCATCCGCCGCGAAGAATCTCTTGTTCGTCTTGCTTATACAACAGCAGACAAGGTTCGTTCACGCCACAACTCAATTTTGCTTGAACCAATGAATCCTTTTGAGCGCCGTCTTATTCATACAACACTCAACGATATTCCTGATGTTGAAACCAAAAGCGAAGGCGATGGTTTATATAAGCAGGTAAGAGTATTGTACAAGGGAATAAGATAGTTTCGTACAAACTCTTAAGGAGTTGTTTTGAAAAAACTTTTAATAATGGCCGCAGTCCTTTGTGTCTGCGGTTCTGTTTTGACTGCACAACAAATGAATAAATCTGCAAAAGAAATTGTCGGAGAAAAAAATTACACCCGGCTTTTGAACGAAGGAAAGATTGTTGTTTCCCGCGAAGACGGTTCTTCAAATCTGGAGCTGCTGCCGCAGTCTGAATATGCTTCTAAAATCAAATCTAATCTTGTAAAAAAACAGGACAAGCATTTTTACTACACCTACGAGGTTGTATACTTTCTTCCAAAACAGATTACAGTCCAGAAGGCTTCGGAAATTGCACGTACAATTTCTAAAATGCAGGGCATAACCTACTATTCAAACACACGCAAAAAAGAAACAGTGCTTTACAAAAAAGCCTGTATGATTCAGAATGAAAATACAAACCAGCCGGTAGCAGATAAAAATACAGGCAATGCCGACGGAATGATTTTGTACTGTCTTATGGATGATGCCAGTTTTGGTGAAACAAGATACAGACTTAATTATTCACAGTCTAATGATGAACTGCTTACGGTTTTTACAAATATAGATGACATGGGTCTTGGTCCGTTCCGCGCAATTATGCCGGACAGCCTTGTAATCAACCTTTTAATAGAGCCTTGCAGCGACGGGGTTGTTGTATACCTGTGTGCAGATCTGGATGCAAAAAAGCTTCCGGGTGTAAAAGCAAAAATAACAGAATCGATGTCTGCCAGAGTAGAAGCCATTAGCAAATGGTTTATTTCGATGATGTAGAGGAGGAACTTGTGAAAAAAGTAATGTTGTTGGGTACTGCACTTTTGGCATTAACCTGTCTTTGCTGCTGCAGTACAAAAAAATCTAAAACAGAAACAAAAGCTGCTTCTGAAGTAAAACAGGAAACTGTAATCAAACAGGCCGAACCTGTTGAGGCAGTAGAAAAAATAACAGAAACAAAAAAAAGAGAGGAAGTAAAAATGAGTGCAGAAGCTACAAAAGCTCTTGAAGGAAAAGAAGGTTTATTTGCCGTTCTTACAACAGAAAAAGGTGAAATTATTTTGAATCTGTTTTACAAGGAAACACCAATGACAGTATCCAACTTTGTTGGACTTGCAGAAGGAACACTTGATGCAGCAAAGGGAAAACCTTTTTATGACGGACTTACTTTCCACCGTGTAATTTCTGATTTTATGATTCAGGGTGGAGACCCACAGGGCAATGGTACCGGTGGTCCTGGTTACAAGTTTGCTGATGAGTTTGTTGATGGATTTATTTTTGATAAGCCTGGTAAGTTAGCAATGGCTAACAGCGGTGCAAATACAAACGGAAGCCAGTTCTTTATTACACACGTTCCTACAGACTGGCTCAACTACAAGCACACAATTTTTGGAGAAGTTGTTACCGGCCAGGACGTTGTAGATACTGTTGCTCAGGGAGATCATATTATAAGCCTGCAGATTGTACGCCAGGGTAAGGATGCAGAAAAGTTTGCAGTTACACAGGAAAGCTTTGATAAGCTTACACTCGACGGAGCAAAAAAAGCAGTACAGTTTGAAAAAGAACAGGCAGAACGCGAAGCCAAGCGTGCCCAGGAACAGTTAAAAGAAATTACCAAAGGCTGCGAAAAATCAAAAGAAGGCATTTACTATAAGATTAAAGAAAACGGTGTTGGCGACAAGGTTGGCAAAGGCAAGAACGTAACAGTAGATTATTGCGGCTACCTTGTAGACGGAACTTTGTTTGATGCATCAAGCGGCTTCCACCCACAGGGCCACGACCCTCTTAGCTTTACAACAGGCGCCGGTCAGATGATTCCTGGCTTTGACCTTATGGTTCAGGATATGACAAAGGGCGAAACAAGAACAGTAATTATTCCACCAGCTCTTGCATACGGCGAAAACGGTTACCCTGGAGTTATTCCGGGAAATGCGTATATCTGCTTTGATATTAAGGTATTGAGTTTCTAAAAAAATATTTTAAACTTTTTGTCAAAAATACTTGACAATATACAAAATGTCTTATATACTTTACATAAAGACAGGCGAGAAGAAACGCATGTCAGGAGGTATATATTATGACATTAGCAATGGGAATTGGTTTAGGATTTGCTTTATTAGTTGGATTACTTATCTGGATTGTTGCCAAGGTAAGCAATAAAAATTGCAAATATGATGAACGTCAGATTGCAGCACAGGGAAAGGCTTATAAGGCCGGCTTTATCGCTTTTATTGCCTGGGAGCTTGTAGAGTTCTTCTTAGAGCTTTTTACCGGTGAACCTTTTATGCCTTTTAGCCCGGGTTCTTTAAAGGCAATAGAAATGCTGGTTTGTCTGCTCGTTTATCTTGAGTTTTCAATTTTTACAGATGCATACTTTCCAACAGGAAAACCTTTTAAGAAGTCCTGGTGCTTTATAATGCTTTTGCTTGCTGCAACATATTTCCTGCAGTTCTTTACATAAAAAGACAAAAGCGACAAGGTTATGATGCTGGCAGTTGGTATTTTTATTACAATTACAATGGTAAGCATTATCATCAAGCAGATTATCAACAAAAAAGCAGAAGCCAGAGAAATTGAAGAATAGTGCAGGGGGCAGAATATGAAAAACTTAAAGCTTAAATCTGCCCGTGCCTTAAAAGATATGTCGCAGGATGATCTTGCCAAGGCAGTAGGAGTTAGCCGCCAGACAATCAACGCCATTGAAAAAGGCGACTACAACCCTTCCATAAATCTTTGCATTGCAATATGTAAGGAGCTTGGTATGACCTTGAATGACCTGTTCTGGTCTGAAGAAGAATAGAACGGGTTTTAGGGCAGCGCCCTAGGAGAAGGGGTAGCGGAAAATAAAAAGCCTGCGGTGGTTGAGCTTGTCGAAACCACTGCAGGCTTTTTATTTGGAGCGAGGGGAAGGCTTTCCCCTCCTATATCCTAAATAATTCCAATACAAGTGAGCAAAATTAAAAAGAGAAGAATTGGGGCAACAAACTTTATCATAACAATATAAAGTGTTTTGCGGCCAAACTTTTCGCCGTTGAGGGTAATTTCGTCAATTGTGGTCTGTGTCTTTGCAACCCAACCAATAAGAATACAGGTAAGGATACCAACGATTGGCATGAGGATGTTGTTGCTGCCGTAATCAA